>CALZAJ010000133.1 GCA_945613785.1 uncultured Verrucomicrobiota bacterium
CACCGCGCGGGATCATGCCCGCGCCGACGCGCCGCGCCCCGACGGGCGTAAAGCCGCAGAAGAGGGACGGGACGGCGCAGCCGATCACCTTCGCCAGCACTGCGAGGACGGTGTAGACCGCCCCGAACGCGAGGACGGGCTTCGAGCAGAGCGCCGACATGTCGACCATCATGCCCATCACGCAGAAGAAGACCGGCACGAGAAACGTGTAGACGCTCTGCAGGTTCTCCTGCACGAGGTGCTTGAGATCCGTCCGCGAAAGCGCAAGGCCCATCACATACGCCCCGATGATCAGCGTCAGGCCGAGAGACTCGAAGAGTCCGGCGATCACCAGCGACAGCCCGAACGCCAGCGTCGCGATGGCGACCGGGCTGCGGAAGAGCTTCAACAGCCAGGAGATCCGCCGCGCCAGCAGAACGCCGAGGACAGTCCCGCCGAGCCAGACGGCGAAGGCGTTGAACGCGACCTTGCCGATGCTTCCCCAGTTCACCGAACCGCCGCCAGAGGACTTCCCTCCCGCCATGATCACGCCCATACCGATGGCGAGGACGATGATGCCGAGCACGTCGTCGATGACCGCGCCCGCCATGATCGTGACGCCTTCCTCGGTGTCCATCTTCCGGCGTTCGGAGAGGATGCGGGCCGTGATGCCGACGGACGTCGCCGTCGACATGATGCCCATGAACATCGCCGCCGGAGAGAGGATCGCCTGGACGGTCGGCAGCTCCGCCAGCGAACCGAATGTCGTCGGGAGGAACTTCGGCAACAGATACACGGCGCACAGGTCGCCGAAGAGGAAGCTCGCGATCACGCCGCCGATGCCGACAAGCGATCCAGCGAAGGCGAATCGGAGGAACATCTTGAGGTTCGTCTCGATGCCCGAGAGGAAAAGCAGCACGACCGAGGCGATGGTGCAGAGTCCGTACAGTTCGGGCGAAACGGCAAAGGGCGCATTGCCCGTCGCCTCCGCGACCGCCCGGAGTTCGGCTCCGCGAAAGAGCCCGTACTGGAAGAGGCCGGAGCCGAAGCCGATGCCACCCAAGGCCCACGGCCCGATCACGATGCCCGCCGCGAGTTCGCCGAGGACGCTCGGCAGCTTCAGCCGCGCCGCCACGAGTCCGCCGAGCTTCGCGGCGAAGAGAATCAGTCCGATCTGAAGCGCGAGGAGCGTCATCTTTTCGGTCAGCGGCAGCTCCTCGACTGCCGCCGTCGCCAGCATCAGAACGGACATGGCCTTACTTGCAGAGTGTGTAGAGAACGCCCGCCACGACGGCGGAGCCGATCACGCCCGAGACGTTCGGACCCATCGCCTGCATGAGGACATAGTTGGTGGGATCGTCCTCGAGGGCGACCTTGTTGGAGACGCGGGCCGCCATCGGGACGGCCGATACGCCCGCCGAGCCGATGAGCGGATTGATCCGGTTCTTCTTGCTTGAAAAGAGGTTCATGACCTTTGCCATCAGGACGCCGCCCGCCGTGCCGACGCAAAACGCGCAGAGGCCGAGCGCGAGAATCGCGAGGGTCTGTCCCGAGAGGAACTTCTCGCAGGCCAGCTTCGAGCCGACCGAAAGGCCGAGCATGATGGTGACGATGTTGATGAGCGCGTTCGCCATCGTGTCCGCGATGCGCGAAACTGACGCACCGATCTCCTTCGCGAGATTGCCGAGCATGAGCGCACCGATAAGCGGCACGGCGGACGGCAGCAGAATCGCGCACAGGAGAAGGACGATCAGCGGAAAGGCGATCTTCTCGAGTTTCGTCACGTTGCGGAGCTGGGGCATCCGAATCATACGCTCCTCCTTCGTCGTGAGGGCCTTCATGATCGGCGGCTGGATGATCGGGACAAGCGCCATGTAGGAATACGCCGCGACGGCAATCGCGCCAAGGAGATCGGGGGCGAGGCGCGAGGTGAGCCAGATCGCCGTCGGACCGTCCGCGCCGCCGATGATGCCGATGGACGATGCCTCCTTGAGCCCGAAGCCGAGGTCGGGGAAGATCGCCGTGAGCCCCAGCGCACCGAAGAGCGCGAAGAAAATGCCGAACTGAGCCGCCGCGCCGAGCAAGGCAGACTTCGGGTTGGCGATGAGCGGGCCGAAGTCCGTCATCGCGCCGACGCCCATGAAGATCATGATCGGGAAGACGCCCGTGTCGATGCCGAACTTGAAGAAGTAGTGTAGGAACCCGCCCGGTTCGACGATGCCGCCGGACATCACCGGGATGCCGCTGGCGAGGAAGGTGATCACGCCGTCGTGCATCATCGCCGGGGCCGTGATGCCTGACATCGGACAGTTGGCGAGAAGTCCGCCGAAGCCGATGGGCAACAGCAAGAGCGGCTCAAATCCCTTCACGATGGCGAGATACATCAGGATCAGGCACACGGGAATCATGATCAGCTGCCCGACGCCGTAGGGCATCCCGAAGAGCGTCACGACCTTGTGACCCTCGACGAACGCGCCGACGTCGTTGAAGTAGCCGCCGTGCCACGCGAGATACTTGTCGTAGTAGCCGTTACGGTTCGCCGCGAGGGGCTTCTTCTCGGGACGCTCCGACTCGGCGAATTCGCCCGTCATGTAGGCGGGCGCGAGTCGCTTCACGAAGCCCGCAATGCCCGTGTCGCCGCCGAGTTCGACGATCTTGCCGCACGTCTCGCGCCAGTCGCCTTCGGCGAACGACGCGAAACAGCCCAACGAAATGACCAACGCCAACAGAAACTTCTTCATTTTTTCCGCTCCTTATCCGACAATTGCCACGACCGCGCCCGTCGCCACCTTGTCCGTGGCCGCCACGCGCAAGGACACCGTTCCGTCGCACGGTGCGGTGATGGGCGTTTCCATCTTCATAACGTCCATGACGAGAAGTTCGTCACCCTTGTGAACCTGCTGGCCTTCCGATGCCGAAAGGCGGAGTACCGTGCCGGGGACGGGAGCCTTGACCTCCATGCCGCTGATCGTTGCGACCGAAGGTGTCGCCGAGGGCTGCGCGGATGCGGTTGTTGCCTTGCGCTTCGGCTTCGGGGCATCGTCGGGGATGAGATAGTCGAACCTGACCACGAATTTTCCGGCGTATTTGATCACAATGATCATCAGCCACAGAAACAGATAAACAATCGTCATGCCGAAGATCATCAGCACGAGACCTTGCCCCATCATCGCCATTTTACCGCTTTCAACTCCTTATCTGAGCCGGATATTCACCATGAACACCCCCTCAAATAAGTTCAATGCGATTTTGGCGAAAAAAGTTCAGTCGGAATTTATGCTCTCGTCCTCTCGCTTTCGGAAACGTTCGACGAGTGGCTTCACGCGGCGGCGGATGACCTCGCGGAAGAAGCCGAGGAAGGCCAAGGCGTTCAGCTGGCTGTCCTGCGGAAGGGTATGGTTCACAGGGCGGATTTCGTCATAGTGGGCGACCAGGGCGGCATCCTTGTCTGTGCGCAGTTCAAGGACATTCGGGACAAAGCCAAGGAGAAGCGTCAGCGAGGCGGCAATGAGCGCGATGCGCGTGAAGACGGTCTTGATCGATTTCGATTCGTTCTTCTCGTCCTTCTTTTCGCGTATGCGGCAAACGAGACGATCTGCGAAATCGTCGGGGAGTCGCACGTCCGCGCACTTCCGAAACGCCGCTGCGATCTTCTTTTCGTCTTCCGTCATAGTCCCATCTCCTTCAGCAATTTTCCAAGTGCCGCCTTGGCGTTGTAGAGGCGCGACTTCACCGTACCCTCCGGGACATCCAGCATTTCCGCCATCTCCTCCATGCTCCGCCCCTCGAAAAAACGCAGCACGACCACCTCCGCCAGCATCGGCGACAGACGCCGAACCGCAGCACGGATGGCTTCCGCATCCACACCCGCCAGCGAATCGGAAAGCGACGGGTCTGGCACTTCCGGCAGATCCACCGTCGACCCGGCGCACACGACGTCCGGCTGCATTCTGCGGACATCCATGCGCCAGAAGTTGAGCATGATTACGTACAGCCATCCGTAGAACTCCCCAGTCGGCTTGTACTGACCAATGCGCTCGACGGCCCGCTCAAAGGTGCGGAAGACGAGATCCTCGGCGTCGGTTTCGTTTCGGCAGAGCAGCAGGGCGGCGGCAAAGAGCCGGTTGCCGTACTCGGCCACCAGCCGCCGCGCACCGCGTTCGCGGTCCGATCCGATCTCTTCCCACACCTCTTGCATTCGCGCATAATATTATACCATCCGCGTCAATTGCCCTCGGACGGATCGTCCTTCGCGCCCTCCAAGAGTCCTTTCTTGAACTCGCCTTTCGCCTTGCCCAATGCTCGCGCCAGTTCGGGTATCTTCTTTGCCCCGAACAGCAATGCGACCACCGCAATGCAAATGACGATTTGCCATGGTCCCGGTCTCATCGTTTCCCCTTTCATAGAAGTCAATGCAGAATGGAGCTGAAAAGTTCATTCTCGGACTGTGCGGAGAGATGCGATTGAAGCGGTCTGCGTTCGCAACGAGCGTTCGCATTACGTTCGCAGATTCGCAGATTTGAGGGCTTCGCGGTGGTCAAAACATCCTTCGAGCCGTCCTTGCGTTCGCAGTTCGCAACTGACTTGCGAACGTAATGCGAACGTAAGAAACCGAGCGAGAAAGAAAGATAGGTGTGTTTATACACATAATATATATTTTTTCTTTCACATATATCTTCCCTCTTCCCATGCGTTCGCAAATTCGCATGATTGCCTTGCGGCGCAAATGTTGTGCGCTTCGCGCGCGGGCGCTCGTGCGCGTGTGCGCGGGAGAGGCCGGACGCTCCAGGCTAAAGAGGGGAACGATGCCCTCGTGTCAACGGAGCGTCCGACCGCCGAC
>CALZAJ010000134.1 GCA_945613785.1 uncultured Verrucomicrobiota bacterium
GGGCCAGCTTGTACTCACCCGAGTCATGCGGCATCTTGAGACCACGGAACATGTCACCCAAACGGGCAAAATATCCCTTTGTCTCGTATTTCTTTTCGATTTCAGCAAGATCAATGCCTTCGCTGACGACTTCTTCGCTCATGGGGATACCCCTCTTGGTTTAGAGCGTGAACACACTCACGCTGAAAAGTTCGTTCTTGTAGCAGATATCAAGCACGTCGACCAGCGCCTTGTGGGGACTATTCTCCGCACACTTGACGATAATCGGCGTCTTCTTCGACGTGCGTGCGATTTCCCTGAGGTTCTGGTCAAGCTCCTTGCGGGCGGCCGTAAAGCTCGAGGGACCGAGTTCCTTCTTGTTGTAGATGATGACACCGTTCGGATTGCCCGAACGCGCACGGCCGATTTCGATATTCACCGTGATATCATCATCCTTGGTGGAGCTCGTGGAATCGGCCGGAGCGGGACGGTTCACGTTCAGTTTCGTGAACAGGTTCTCCTGCTGAATCGTCACGACGAAGAAGATGATCAGCTCGAACACGACGTCAATCATCGGCGTCATGTCAAGCTTCGGATCTTCCTGGGGTTTTCTTGCCATTGTAAAGTCTCCCTTACTTGCCCCTCAGCTTGTGGAGGCGCGTACGAGGATGCTTCGTGTCCTTCTCCTCGCCGACCGCGACAAACGAGAGCTTCCAGACCTTGGCCGCCGTACAGGCGTCCATAACGTCCTTGACGTACTTGTGCTCCGTCGCGAAGTCGGCGCGGATCATAATCGGGAACTCCGTGGTGCCAAGACGCTTCACGCGCTGCTCGACACGCTGCTTGATCTGCTCCTTCGTCATCGTGACGTTGCCCATGGAGATACGGCCCTTGGCATTGATGTCAATCTGCATGTACCCAGGCGGCATCTCATCGGCCACCAGGACAATGCCGTGCTGGCCGTCCTCGAGCTCGATCGTCTCATCCTTCTTCGCCGCTTCCGTCAGGGTCACGACGAAGAAGATGATCAGTTCGAACACGACGTCAATCATTGGCGTCATGTCGAGCTCAGGATTTTCCTGTGATTTCCTAGCCATTCGATTTCCTCGGCTTGAGGTTCGAGATCGTTACTGGGGCATCTCTTCCATCGCCAGTTCGCCAGCGCCCTCTTCCGGGGCGACCTCGACGTTGCGGAGGCCGTTGAGGAGCTCCATCGTCACCGCGGTCATGCGGAGGATGAGGCGGTTGGCCTTGTTACGCAGCGAGTAGAAGAAGGTGATGGCGGGAATCGAGATGACCAGACCGCCGGCCGTGGTGTAAAGGGCCTGACCAATCGAGCCAGCGAGCGCAGCCGCGTCGCCCGCAGCGCCGGAAGCCAACTGGGCGAACGTCAGAATCATACCTTCGACCGTACCGAGAAGGCCGAGAGACGGACCGAGGTTACCGCAGACCGAAATCCAGTTCAGACGCTGCTGGATCTTTTCCTGCTCGAGATCGGACGCCGCATTGACGGCTTCCTGAATCGCCTCGAAGCCTTCTTCGACGTGCTGGAAGGCGGCCAGGACGATCGAGCTCATCGCCGACGGATTCGCCTCGCAGACCTGCATCGCCTTGACGACGTCACCCTCGGCCATGGCCTGCTGGACGCTGGTCACGAGCACGGGCGGCATGAGCTTCTCGGGCTTGATGAGGATGGAGTTGTCGATGATGAAGTAGATCGCCAGGCCAAGGTCGGTGAAGATGACGAGCCAGAGGAACGTACCGAGGAGATCGTCGCCGTTGAAGACGATGCTGAAGAAACCGCCGCCCCTCTTCTTAGACGTGGCATTCGCATTCGAATCAACCACCTGGCCGTCCGCGCCCGTGAGTTCGCCAGCGCCGTAAGCGACGGTAGCTGCGATCGGAGTCACGCAGGTAACCATAACGACCATGAATGCCATCAACGTTTTCTTGAGCTTGCTCATTTTTATGTTTTCCTTAGTTTGTGAAACTGTTAGTTATTTTTGGTATTGGGATTTAGGATCAAATCAAAGCGCCTTCGCCTGACTGCGCATCTGCTCGGCACGGGACGCCATGCCAATCTTGTCGAAGCAACCCGCGGCCTTCTGCATCGCGTCCGCACGAACCGCCTTGCAGTTCTCGTCCGGATACATCAGCACCACGCGGAGATACGCATCGACGAGGGCCTTCCGATACGTGTCGGGCAGGTCTCCACCCGCCGCAAGAATCATGTCGCCGCGCATCAGGAGCGCCTCGGCGCTGGTCGGACGGTCGCCCGAGCTCGTCGCCTTGCGCAGGCAGTTCTCCAGCCTCTGGTTCTGACCGAGCTTCAGGAGCGTCTGCCAATAGGCCGGGGCAAGATCGCCCGTCCAGGCCGCATCGCTGTCGCCCTTGATGATGCCCTGCGCCGTGTCGAAGGCCTTCTGCGGATTGTTCGCCGCGAGATACGCCTCAACAAGGTAACGGCCAGCCGGCTTGTCCCAGCTGAGCATCTTGTAGTCGTTCACGATCTTGGCGAGCGTGCCGATCGCAGCCGAACCCTGGCCGCGACGGACCATCTCGACGGCCTTGTCAAAGCCCGCCGGCTTCGGGATTTCCAGACTCTCGACATCCGCCAGAGGGCATTCGGCACTGACGTCCGTCTTGCCCTTCTTGTAGGCCACCAGATAGGTCTTCTTGCTGGCCATCCAGGTGATGTCGCCACTCCACTGGCCCTTTTCGCACTTGATCGTTCCCTGGATCGCCCACGTGGACGACGCCGCAAGCGCGACCATAGCCGCCGCTACGAGTTTATTCATTTGCCGTATCTCCTTCAGATTCCTTTTCCTCCGCCGCGGGCTCCTCCTCCGCGGACTTTTCTTCAGACTTCTCTTCCGCCGTCGCCTCGGACTTCTCCTCGGAGGCTTCCTCGGAGGCTTCTTCCGACGGCTCCATCGGCTCGACGGACTCCTCGTCCTCAGCCGGCTCAGCAACAGGCGCCGCTGCGGGATTGGCCTCTTCTACGGGCAAGCGACCGCCCTTGACCTTAGCCTTGTTCACGGCATTCTGGACATCCGAGAGAGACTTGCCGTTCGGGAAGTACTTGATGTATTCCTCGCCGAACTTGACCACGTAGTTGACCTGACGGTCACCCAGGTCGACCAGCAGGGGAAGCAACATCGCATAGCAGCGTTCGAGGTTCGCAAGCTCGCCGGCCGTCATCTTGTCGATCGGATGATCTTCGGACGGCGCGTGCGCCTGAAGGAAGCCCTGGAGCGTGGTCGAGGCGGATTCGCGCGACGCCATGGCGGCATCCTCAAGGCCCATCGACTCCTCGGCCCTCATCTTCTTGATCCTGACGTCTGCCGACATCAGGTCGACCGCAGCCTGCTCGTGCTGCGGACGATTCTGCTTCTTGTAGAAGTTACGCAACGCCTTGAGCGAACGGACCGCCGTGCTGAAGTCCTTCTGACGCTGCTTGTCGTCGCGCTGCTTGCTGCCGAGCTCGGACGCGACATCGACCATCAGGCGATGGGCGTCAGCCGCAATCGGCACGTAAGCCATGCGCTTGTTCGAGAAGAACGCCTCCAGCGCCTCACGCGCCTCGACGAGCGACTTCTGCTTGTAGAGCGCCTTCGCCAGACCGATGTTCGCCTTCGCAATCGTCGTCGTCTGGTTGGTGGCGGCCAGGGACTTCGCCATCTCGAAGGCCTGGTTCGCCAAATCCCAGCTGCGCGCCTCGATGAGGGCCTCGCCGGCGTTGACGAACTGGTGGGCCGTGTACTTGCCGTTCTGCTTCAACATCTCGGCATAGCGCTTCGTACCCTCTTCCTTCATGCCCATCTCGATTAGGCTCTTCGCCAGACGCGGCAGGGCGTTCTTGGCTTCGTTCGAATCCGGGAACTGACGCTGCAGACGGTCAAGGGCCTCCTTCGACTTCTCAACGTCGCCCAGCGCCGTGTAGATCGTGCCGAGCTTCACATAAGCGCCCTTGGCATAACGGCCGGCCGGGTAGGCCTTCACGTACTCTTCCAGGTTCTCAGCCGCTTTCCTGCGGAAGCCATCCAGCTTCTCGGCCGGACGCGTCAAACGGCCCCAGCAGTCACCGACCAGGTAGAGCGCGCCTTCCTTGAGCTGCGCATACTGTTTCTTGTTGCCCTCGGAGACCGAAGGATCCTTCAGGGCCTTGTCCGCCAGAGTCGCGAAGTCCTGGAACTGCTTGATGCCGCGGATGATCTGCGCGGAGCCCAGCTTGAGCTGCGCGTTGACCGCTTCCTCGGTCTCGTTCGTGTCGGCACCGCCCAGGATCTCCAAGCCGTCCTTCTGATAGAGCACCGCCAGGTTGAACTGGGCCTGCGTCTTCTTCAGGGGCGCCTTCTCGAGGTCGCAGTAACGCTTCATCGAGGCAATCGCACCAGGACGGTCGCCCATCTTCTCGTAGCAATACGCCATGCTGGCCAGCGCCGTCGCATGATAGACGGAGTTGGTGTAGTACTTGTCCACAATGGACCAGGTCGCGATCGCATCGGCATAGCGCTCGGCCTGCTGGGCCTCGTTCGCCATCGCCGCCGCGGTGCCCGCCGCATTGACGTGACGACGGTAGTTGAGCAGGAACGCCTTGTAGAGCCGGTCGGCACGCGCGAGCTCGCCACGCTGCTTCTCGGCCGCGGCCACGCGCAGGAGGGCATCGCCGGCGTCCGTCATGATCATCTTGTTCTTGGCCGCCGCGAAACGCTCGGAGAGATAACCCTCGACTGCATCGCAATCGATGCGCCAGGACGCGATCTTGTCCTCGTCCTTCGAACGCATGATGAGCTGCTGGTAGG
>CALZAJ010000135.1 GCA_945613785.1 uncultured Verrucomicrobiota bacterium
CAAGCCCGCCGCCGTCCCGCGTCCCCTTCCCGCACGCCTGTGCTGCGTCCCGACCCTGATCCTCCTGCTGCTGATCCTCTGCGGGATCTTCTTCTGCGTCGGTCACTTCTTCCACTGAGACACCAGCCATGACTGAAATCAAGACATTTGCAACGGCGGAGGAGGCGAAAGCCTTCATGGCCTCGTTCCACCGCTACACGGACCCCGCTTCCGTCTCGCCGCTCAAGGGCGAAGCCGCCCACGAAGTCGCGGTCGGACCCGTCCACGCCGGCGTCATCGAACCCGGACACTTCCGCTTCCAGTGCATGGGGGAGGACGTCTACAACCTCCAGATCTTCCTCGGCTACCAGCACCGTGGCGTCGAGGAGGAGATCGTCAGGGCGGACGGCAACCTCGTCCGTCAAGTCGCTCTCGCCGAAACCTGCGCCGGAGACACCTCGATCGCGGCAGCGACCTGTTTCTCGGAGATCATCGAGACACGCGACGGCCTGCAGACGTCCGCCGGGGACCGCAAGATCCGCGAGCTTCTCCTCGAGCTCGAGCGTATCGCGAACCACGTGGGCGATCTCGGTGCGCTCGCGGGCGATGTCGCGTTCCTGCCGACCGCGTCGTTCTGCGGACGCATTCGCGGCGAATATCTCAACATGACGGCGCTTCTCTGCGGCAACCGTTTCGGACGCCATGCCGTCGTCCCTGGCGGACTGCGCGCGACGTTCAACGGGAAGAAGGAGTCCCAGCTCAAGGACTGGATCTCTCGCGTCAAGAAAGACCTCGACGGCGCGCTCAAGCTGATGTTCGAAGAGCCGACCGTGCTGGAACGTTTCGAAGGCACCGGCGTCGTCTCCAAGGAAGTCGCCGAAGAAATCGGCCTCGTCGGCGTCGCGCGCCGCGCGAGCGTCGAGCTCAAGGGTGACGTCCTCTCCCGTGCGACGATCCGCCGACTGGAGATCGAGGAGGCGCACAAGAAGGTCTTCGCCATTCTAGAATGTAAAATGGAGACCGGAGAATGGAGAATGCAGGAGAATACGAGTTCCCATTCTTCATTCCCCATCCACCAGACTCCGTTTGCCTGTGTCGTCGCGACGACACAGGCGTGGCGCGGCCCCCTCGTCCATGCCGCGCTCTTCGATGCTGACGGCAAGATGCTGCGCTACAAGATCGTCGATCCGTCGGCGCACAACTGGCAGGGTCTCGCCTACGCGCTCCGAGGCGAGCAGATCTCAAACTTCCCGATTTGCAACAAGTCCTTCAACCTCTCGTACTGCGGAACGGACAGGTGATCATATGTTCAAGGCACTCATCGAACGACTGAAACAGGGATTCAAGACGGGCAAGTTCCCGATGCGGGGCGAGCCGAATCTTCCGCCGGATTTCCGCGGACGTCCCGAGATTGACGACGACACCTCCGGTGACGAGGTTGAGAAGATGAAGGCGGTCTGCCCCGTCAAAGGCGCGCTCTCTTTCGACTTCGAAGGTGCGAAGCTCGACATGGGCAAGTGCATCTTCTGCGGACGCTGCGCGGAGGTCTGCGACAAGATCCGCTTCACCAAGGAATACCGCCTCGCGGTCTTCAACCGCGCAGACCTCGTCGTCAAAGCGGGCGATCACGACTACGTACCGCCGAAGCAGACGAATCCGCAGGCGCTTGCCCTCAAGCACACGTTCCAACTGCGCGAAGTGTCCGCCGGCGGTTGCGCCGGCTGCGAGCTGGACGCCAACGTCCTGGGCACGCTCGCGTGGGACATGGGACGCTTCGGCATCCGCTTCGTCGCCTCCCCGCGCCATGCGGACGCAATCTACCTCACCGGACCGATCTCGAAGAACATGCAGCTCGCGCTGGACAAGACGTATGCCGCCGCGCCCGAACCGAAGTTCCTGATCGCCGCCGGCGCCTGCGCCATCACGGGCGGACTCTACAAGCACGGACATCTGCCGGACACGCCGGCGATGTTCATCCCCGGCTGTCCGCCGCATCCGGCCACGACTCTCGAAGCTCTCTGCCGCTTTACCGGACGTCTTTAAAGGCAAAGCAGTTCCTCGCGCAGGAACTTGCAGGCGAGGGCCGTTGAGCGTCCGGTGGCATCCAACCCCGGATTGAGTTCGACATTATCAACGCCGACCACGTTCAACTTCTCGCAGATGAGACGCATGTCGCGGACCAGCTGCAGGTAACTGAATCCGCCCGCTTCCTGCGTCCCCGTGCCCGGAAACTCCGAGGGGTCGAGGACATCCATGTCGATTGTCAGATAGACCGGGACCTTCCAGGCCGCTAGCTGCTCGACGACAGCGGCCAGCGTCGTGTCGTTGAAGAGTTCGGTCGTGACATGTCCGTCCTTCATGAACTGACGTTCGTCGCGCGTCCCCGAACGGATGCCGAACTGGAAGATCCGTCCGTCGCCCAGCAGGTCGTGGCAACGTCTGAGCACACAGGCGTGCGAGAGCGGATTGCCGAGGTAGTCCTCACGAAGATCGGCATGAGCGTCGAAATGGATGATGTGGAGGTCGGGATGTTTCTTCGCGACGGCACGGACGGGGCCAAGCGTCACGAGATGCTCGCCGCCGAGGAGGAACGGGATCTTCCCGGCTGCGACGATCTCGGCGGCACGGGCCTCGAGCATCGCCAACATCTCCTCCTGTCGGCCGAACGGAAGCTCGATGTCGCCAGAATCAAAGACCTCGGTGTCATCCAGGAGATCCTTGTCCATCAGCATCGAATACGTCTCGATGCCGAAGCTCTCCATCCGCATCGCGTTCGGTCCGAAGCGCGTCCCGGGACGGAACGACGTCGTGGAATCGTACGGCGCGCCAAACAAGACGACCTTCGCCTCTTCGAAACTGCGGTCACAACCGATGAACTGATTCGTCTGGGCCTGCATGAAAGACCTTCCTCCCGTTCAAGCTTCCTCACTTCACCGCCTTGATGCGGTCCCAGGCCTTCGCGTAAAGCTCCATCGCGCCAGGGATGGACTCGAGACCGAGGATGACCTGGCCCTTCGCCATGATCTCGGGCTTCGCGACGACGGTCTCGCGCATCTCGGGCGAGAGCGCGTCGATTGCCGGCGCGCACGGGAGCAGCGCCGCCGCGGCCAGACAGATCATGAGTTTCTTCATTTTATTTGGATTCCTCTTCCTTGAGAATGTCGAGAACGTAGTTGGGAAGCGCGAACGCGCCGCGATGAAGCGCCGTGTTGTAGTAGCGCGTGTTGATGCGGAGCTTGTTCCAGCGCGCCTCGTCCAGATTGCCGATCGGGTGGTACTTCTTCGACGCGAAGCCGAAGAGCCAGTGCCCAGACGGATAGCTCGGGATGTGGCACTGGTAGACGGTCGAGACCGGAAACTCCACGGCGATGTGACGGTGGGCGTCACGGACCGACTTCTGGTGCGCCGCGTAGAACGGCGACTCGTGCTGGTTGATGAGAATGCCGTCGTCCCGAAGCGCCTTGAAGCAAGTGCCGTAGAATTCGCGCGTGAACAGTCCCTCGGCGGGTCCGTACGGATCGGATGAGTCGATGATGATGAGATCGTACTCGCTCTTCTTGCCGCGTACGTAGCGCAGGCCCTCTTCGAACCACACCTTCACGCGCTTGTCCTTGAGCTTGGACGAGAGGAACGGCAGGTACTTCTTCGAGAGCAGGACCACCTGCTTGTCGACCTCGACGAGGTCGATGGACTCGATGGACTTGTACTTGGTGAGCTCACGGACCGTGCCGCCGTCGCCGCCGCCGATCACGAGCACGTTCTTGACGCGCGGATGGACCGCCATCGGCACGTGCGTGATCATCTCGTGATAGATGAACTCGTCCTTCTCGGTCGTCATGAGACCGCCGTCAAGGATGAGGACGCGTCCGTAGGCCGGCGTGTCCAGGATGTCAATCTGCTGGACGGCGCTCTTCTTCGACACGAGCTGCTCCGTCGCCTTGATCGAGAACCGCACTTCGCCGGTGTGTTCGTCAGTGTACCAGAGTTCCATGAAACAAATGGAGAATGAGGAATGGAGAATGAGGAATGGAGAATGAGAGGCTTCTCTCAGACGACAACCTGCAGGTACTGAAGCGACATGTCCTCGGTACCGGTCATGAAGCAGCCGCGGTCGCGGGCGAAGAGAATGTGCTCCAGGATGTCCTGCGTGATGCGTTCGCCCGGGGCCACGATCGGAATGCCAGGCGGATAGCTCATGACGAACTCACCGGCGACGAGGCCGACCGAATCCTTCATCGCCACGCGGCGCTTCTTAGCGGTGAACGCGGCCTGCGGCGTCATCGCGACGTCTGGATCGATGTATTCGTGGTCGAAAAGACCCGCCGGACTGCGCTCGTGGAGACGCTTCACTTCCGCGAGGGCGGAGATGAGACGCTCGACGTCCATCACGCGGTCACCTGCCGAAAGGATCGCGAGGAGGTTGCCGATGTCACCGAACTCGATCTGGATGCCGTAGTCGTCACGCAGATGATCGTAGACCTCGATGCCCGCAAGACCGATGTCGCGCGTGTGCACGGAGAGCTTCGTGCGATCGAAGGCAAAGGCCGTGTCGCCGTTGACGAGCTCGGGGCCGAACGCGTAATAACCGCCCAGCTCGTTGATCTCGTCACGTGCGTAGTCCGCGAATTCCATCGTCTTCTGGTAGACGTCATGACCCTTGCGCCAGAGATAGCGCCGCGCGAGGTCGAGTGACGAGAGCAGAAGATAGTTCGCGCTCGTGGACTGCGTGAGCGTGATCACCTGACGCACGTGATCCGGATTCACCGGCTTGCGCGTCAGCAGGATCGAGCTCTGGGTGAGC
>CALZAJ010000136.1 GCA_945613785.1 uncultured Verrucomicrobiota bacterium
AGAACTCTCCGTCGTGGGCGAACACATCGCGCAACAGCCTCAGGCGCTGCTCGTTCATCACGGCCCTAACCGTCCGCCACAAAGTCGGACGCAACTCCACACTCGGTTCCATGTCCGCCATTATACCACGCGCTACGATTCTTCACAACCGTCATTTTCATGTTTATATAAACTTTACATTCGCTCGGTAGGATAAGGCCGTTGTAATGTTTATATAAACATGAAAAGAGCAATTCGCATGAATCACGGCACCGATCATACGACAACAATCAGATCTGTCGAAAGCGGCTTCGGGCAAACCCTGCCGTAACCCGTTCGAGTAAAATCATCAGGCGAAATTCTCTTCCAGAATTCGCAAATCCACGTCAACCAGGAACCAAGAACGAGTTTTTCTAAACCGATTTAGTCAAGCCGAAAACAGCTGCGACACTTATTCTATTGGGCGGATTGTTATTTCGCTTGCAAGCCCGTTAACGTAAGGTCCGTTATGCACCCCGTCTGGCCCTGCGTCCTCGTCGTGAGTCCATGAACGGACTGCACGATCTATCGCATAATCACAATCGTCGGTAGACAAGGAACATTCGATCCGCGAAAACGATGGCATCCAGCCAGTAACCGGAGCCGATGTCGGAGGGCACAAAGGACAACTGACGAGCATCGGCAGGAATATCTATCGGATGGCGAAAGCGGGCGAAAAGCATTTGAGGCAGTCTGGCACCTCGCCGCTCTCCGAACCCCAATGCGGACAAATCCGGCTTAGCACCCTTGACTTCGAAGACGACTATCGGTTCGCGCGCGTCAAGACCGCCGCAGAACTCCAGTTGATCAATTCCGACTGGCACATGAGGAAGGATAAACTCCGCCACCCATTCCGCATTCGGAGATGAAGCCATCCGCACAGGAGCGCAGGCCACCAGAAACGAAGAGAAGAAATAGATCAGTACAAACGGCACCAACAAAAAGATCCGCGCACACCCGAGCTGTTGTTGCCGAACGCGCGCAGCCACAAGCGACGCAAAGTAATTGGCAAAGGCGACCAGCAGTAGAACGAACGCCCAGTCCTTTCCGAGGGCCACCGAACTCGGAAGCGCGGTGTCCAACGCAGAAACCGCGAACGGCAGAACGATCGCCAGCACGAGGAACACGAGCGGCGAGCCGTACCACGTGTGATACAGGAAACGAATCAGCGTTTTATTCATTCGCCCATCCTCCAGCCGAAGTCGTTGTGGTAGATCATCTGACGGGTCATGCCGCCGTCCACGCAGATGTTCTCACCCGTGATGAAGCCCGCCTTGTCGCTCGCAAGGAAAAGAACCGTGTTCGCGACATCTTTGGGGTTCCCGACACGGCCGGCGGGGTGCTGCGTCGCATCGGGTCCGTCGTAGGTCTTGAAAGACGTGTCGATCCAGCCGGGCGAAACCGAATTCACGCGCACCTTCCCGGCGAGCGAAACCGCTAGCGCATGCGTGAGCGCCGCAACCCCACCCTTCGCCGCCGTGTAGCTCTCGGACTGGGGCTGGCTCATGCGGTCGCGTGACGAGGAGATGTTGACGATCGAAGCCCCCGCGGCAAAATGGTCCTTGAACAGCTTCGCGAGATAGAACGGTGCCGCCACACCAACTTTCTGCGCATAGATGAACTCGTCATACGAACACGCGTCGATTCCCTTGAAGAGCGGCAGTGCGTTGTTGACGATGACGTCGACGTGTCCTTCCTGGGCAATCACCTCCGCGGCAAACCGCTCGAGCACGGCCGGATCGGAAATGTCACCGACAAACCAATCGCCCGGCTGCACGTCGATCACCCAGACCTTCGCCCCTGCCTTGCGGAATTCCTCGGCAATGCACTTGCCGATTCCCTGCGCCCCGCCGGTCACAACCACGACCTTGTTCGTAAAATCCATCGCCAACCTCCTTTTGCTACCGCTGGCACTTCGGACAATACCAGCTCGTGCGGCCGCCGAGGACGACCTTCGCGACCTTCGTGCCGCAGATCGGACACGCGGTCCGTCCGTAGATCTTCAGTTTCTGGACGAACTTCCCTTCCGTTCCGTCCACGCTCTTAAGTCGTGCACCGTCGTTCCGCCCCACGCGATCGCCAGCGCCAGAATGCGTTTCGCCTCGCGGGCGAGCGCATCGCACTGGGCGCGTGTCAGACGCGCGGCGGTCTTCTGCGGACGGATTCCGCATGCGAACAGCGTTTCAGCCGCGTAGATATTGCCGATGCCGGTGACGATCGCATTGTCCATGAGAAGTTCCTTGACCGAAAGCTTTC
This sequence comes from uncultured Verrucomicrobiota bacterium, assembly GCA_945613785.1. Lineage (GTDB taxonomy): Bacteria > Verrucomicrobiota > Kiritimatiellia > RFP12 > UBA1067 > UBA1067. The sequence goes on from CALZAJ010000136.1 coordinate 2,275, forward strand.
GTCCGCGCGAGGCCGTGAAGAGCACCTCGCCCGTAAAGGCGTCCGACAGCGGCTCGTCGACGATGCCCGCGAGACTCTCCGGCCAGCCGTCGGATCCGCACGGCTGCACCTCGAGGCTGCCGAAGCGCCGCGGATCGTTGAAACGGATGACGCGTCCGTCGTCCAGCGTCAGCTCCGCGTGGTCGTGCTTGCGGCGCGCCGCGTCCTTTGCCTCGACGCGCACCGTCCCGGACATCCCGAAATGAAAGACGAGGGTGCGTCCGTCATCGAGGTCCGCGACGGCATAGCGCGCCCGCCGGCGGCATCCCGTGAACGTGCAACCCTCAAGCCGGGCGGAGCAGAGCGGACCGAGCGGCGTACGCAGCTTCGGCGCGAAGATCTCGACCTTCGTGATCTTCCGCTTCTTCACTGCGCGATCCAGCGCGCGCGCCACGGTTTCTGCTTCAGGCAATTCCGGCATGAAAGTTATTATAGCATGTCAGAAGCAGCAATTGGGAAGACGGACGACATGCGACATGCGACAGCCCCTTTCCCCTTCGCTCACAACTGCTCCAGCAGCGCGGTGCAGCCCTTCAGCACGTCATCGTATGTCGCGTCGAAGTTGCCCGTGTACCACGGATCGGCGATGTCGCGTTCGATGCCGGCGAACGAGAGGAGCCGACGGATCTTCGGCTTGTCCTCCGGATAGACGAGACGCTTCAGGTCCGCGATGTTGTAGCTGTCGCAGCCGATCAGATAATCGTATTCGCGCGCCTTGGCAGCAGTGAGGAGCCACGCCTGGCGCGGCGAAAACGGCACGCCCATCTGAAGCAGCTTGTCGCGCGTTCCATAATGGATGTCGTTGCCGATCTCGTCGGTATGGAGCGCAGCAGACTCGACATGAATGTCATCGCGTCCCGCCTCCGCGACGAGTTTTTTCATCACGAATTCGGCCATCGGCGACCGGCAGATGTTGCCATGACACAGGAAGAGAATCCGAATCATCGCGTCATTCCTCACATGAGTTTGTAACACGCCCAGGCCGAGAGCGTCTTGGAATCGAAGATCTCACCCTTGCGGATCGCGTCCTCGACCTCCTGCTCGGAAAGGACGACCGGATAGACGTTCTCGTCCGGATCCTGATCTTGCGCATGCGGTTCGGCCGAAAGCTCGGCGAAGTACAGGTGAATGCGCTCCTCGCAGTAGCCAGGCGTACAGATGATGGTCGTGAGAAACTTGATCGACGTCACGTCGTAGCCGGTCTCTTCCGCCGTCTCACGCTTGGCGCCTTCGATCGGATCTTCCCCTTTCTCGAGCCCGCCCGCAATGACTTCGACAAGCGCTTCCTCGGCAGCCTTGCGATACTGCTTCACGAAGACGAACTTTCCGTCCGGACGGCGCGCGAGGATGCCGACGGCATGGCCATGACGGACGACTTCACGCTTCGCGATCCGTCCGTCCGGAAGCTCGATGTCGACGAGATCGACGTTGATGATCTTCCCCGTATACTTGCGTTCGCACGCAAGCGTCTTTTCAAAGAACTTGTCCATGACCAACTTTCATTTTCATTTTTATATAAACATTACAATGTCCCTTCGCCCGGGAAGGCCTGCAGAATGGCTTCCGCGAAAACGGCGAGGTCCTTTCCGCAGAAGGACGCTTCGGCGTCGAGCGTCGTCGGCGAACCGTTCACGACGAAGACCTTGCCGCCAGCCTGGAGCGTGAGACGCGGCAGACCCGCCGCGGGATAGACCGTGAGCGAAGTACCGAGAACGAGAAAGACGTCCGAGCGGATTGCGAGTTCCTGACTCTTCACGAACGCCTCTTCGGGCAGCGCTTCGCCGAAGAATGTGATATCCGGTTTGTACGCGCCCCCGCAGGAACAACGCGGAACCTCGACACCGCTTTTCAGCAGCGCGCAGATCTCCTCGAACGACTTGCCCGCGCCACACTGACGGCAATGGTGCCGGATCGGCGAACCGTGCACCTCCCAGACGACCTTCGAACCGGCCTTCTGGTGGAGCATGTCGATGTTCTGCGTGGCAATGCCCTTGAGAATGCCGCGCGTCTCAAGAAGCGCAAGAGCCTCATGAACGGGGTTGGGACGGAAGTTCTTGAGTCCGTAGACGAGCTCCTGGCACCCACGATAATAGACGGACGGATCACGGTCGAACCAGTCGATGTCGAAGATCCGCTCCGCATCGGGATTCGCATAGAGTCCCTTCGGTCCGCGGAAATCAGGAATCCCCGACAGCGTACTCACGCCCGCCCCCGTCAGCACGCCCACATGACGCGCACCCTTCAATGCCGCCACCAGCGGCGCATAATCGTCAATCGTCTCCATATCAACCACTCCTTGCCCGACGAGCCGACACACCGTCACCGAGCGAATTTCTCACACAACTCGCCAAGCGGTCAACACCAGCTGCGGCCGTGCCAACAGACATCGGACACGACTCCTGTTCGTACCCACAGCCGCGCTCCAGCAGGATCCTGAGACTGTCCCCGAACGGACAGTCCGGAT
>CALZAJ010000137.1 GCA_945613785.1 uncultured Verrucomicrobiota bacterium
CCCGCGGCAAAGACACCGGGTACGGAGGTCTTCGTCTGATCGACGATGATGTGTCCCGTCGCATCCCGCGCCACCGCGGCACCAAGAAACGCCGTCTGCGGCGTACGGGCCGTGACGAGGAAGAGTCCGTCGGCAGCGACCGTCCCCGTCGGCTTCAGCGTGACGCCCGTGAAACGCGCGTTGTCGCCCTCGAACGAAGCAATCTTGTCAGGCGCGAGAATGGCGACCACCTCGGCCCCGCACCGCGTAAGGTAGGTCTTGGCGCCCACGGTCGCCGGACCCTCGCCGACGACTACGACGCGTTTGCCGTTGTAGAACGCACCATCGCACGTGAGGCAGGCGGAAATGCCGCGGCCCCAGTACCTCGCCTCGCCGGGAAGATTCGTCTTGGTGACGCCCGCACCCGTCGCGACGATGACCGTCTTTGCCTCATGCGTATCGCCCATCAGGGTGGAAAGCCTCTTCACCTCGCCGGAGAAGTCGACGGACTCCACCGCGTCCATCACGAAACGGACGCCGGCCTTCTCGGCCTGTGCGCGCATCGCGGCGATGATCGACGGACCCGATACGGTCTCGGGGAAACCCGGATAGTTCGCGACGTGCTGCGTCTGCATGAGCTGTCCGCCCGACTCGAGCCCCTCCAGGAGGATCGGCTTCAATCCGGCCCGTGCCGCATAAATACCCGCCGTCATGCCGGCCGGCCCGCTTCCGATGATGATCACGTTCTCCATCTCGTCCCCTTCACTTCGTACAGCCCTCATCCGAACTACGCCCCATATCATATCACATGACACGACAAGATGACATCATCAAGCCGGCAGGGATGTTGCAGGAACATCCGCGGACACACATTCATGTCCGCGCCGCGAAATGACGACTGTCGCCAAGCTGATCGTACAGGATGTGCTCGCCGATCGCCGACAGACGACAGTCGAGTCGGTCTCGTAACGCTGCAGCGTTCTCATCGAGATTCGGCTTGTTCGCATAAAGCTGATAGCTGCGCCGGTACTGCACGTCCGTCACGTTCGGCATGATGACATTCGCGCCGGCCAGAACGCCCAGCTCGCGTCCGTCATCCTGCAAGGCCTGCAAGGCCGTCGCCGCGGCGATGTTGACGTCGTGGAGATAGAGGCGCGTCACGGCGATCATCTTGAGTCCGAGGCGAAGCCGTTCTTCGTTCGTCATTCCCCGTCCGTCGTTCGCCATTCCCATCGGCGTATTCTCCGCGGGAATGAACGGACCCATGCCGATCATGTCGACGTCCATCTCGCCGTAGAAGACGATGTCACGCGCCAGATCCTCCACGGACTGCCCCGGGAGCGCGCACATGACACCCGTCCCGACCTGATAGCCCGTCCGACGCAAGGCCCGCAGACAGTCGACGCGACGCGTCCAGCTGCAGTCCGACGGATGGATCTTCGCATAAAGCGCGGGATTCGACGTCTCGATCCGGAGGAGGTAGCGCGTCGCGCCCGCTGCGCGCCAACGGGCATAGACCTCTTCCGTCTGCTCGCCGAGGGAAAGCGTGACGCCCAGGTCCAGCGGACGGATCCGCTCCAGGACCTCTTCGATGAAGCGCGTGTGCGCCTCGCTCTCGATCTCGCCCGATTGGATGACGAGCGACTTGTATCCCATCGCCTTCGACGCCGCGGCTCCGGCGACGATCTCGTCCGCCGAGAGCCGATAGCGCTTCACGCAGGCGTTCGACTTGCGGATGCCGCAGTAGAGACAGTCCTTCGCGCAGACGTTCCCAGCCTCCACGAGACCACGGACGGCAACGCCCTTCCCGCACTGTCGAAGCTTCAGTTCGCGCCCGGCGGCCGAAAGCGCCGCCCGATCGTCCGCCGATTCGACGGACAGCAACTGCACAAGCTCGCCGACGGACAGCGCCCGTGGCGCCGCCTTCGCCTTCTCGATCAGACTCGTAAGCTCGGAATTCATCTCACCGCGTATTTTATCACACTTACGATCGACGTTGCCGCCGCAGGCGATTGAGATGCCGTTCGAAGTCGCCACTGTTGATGAAGTCGGCGAGGAAGAGCTGGTCGAAGACCGGGACGGCGCAGGAGTAGAAGCCAACGGTCTGCGCATACCGTTCGACGAGATCCTGCGGCAGTACCATGTAACCGATGCGAAAGGACGGCGCGAGCGTCTTCGAAAACGTATTGAGGTAGATGACCCGTCTTCCGCCGTCGAGTGCGAAAAGCGTCTCCGCGCCACGGCGCCTCGGCGAGAACTCCGAATCGAAGTCGTCCTCGATGAGCAACCCGCCGTGCACACGCGCCCAACTCACATAGGCGTGACGCTTCGAGGCGTCGGCCGTCACGCCCGTCGGATAGCTGCGATACGGCGTCACGTGAAGGAGTCCGCCCTTCAGGCGACTGAGTTCCGCGTCAAGAATGCCGTGCTCGCCCAGCTTGAGCGCCTTGAGACGCACGCCCTGTGCCGCATAAACCTCGCGGATCTTCGCATAGGATGGTTCCTCGATTGCAATCGTCTCGCCGCGGAACATCTGCGCGAGAAGTCCGTAAAGGTATTCCGCACCGGAGCCGACCACCACCTGGGACGCCTTGACCTTCAAGCCCTTCGCCCGCGCCAGATACGAAACAATCGCCCGACGCAGTTCGACCGTACCCATGTTCGGAGACTTGATGAGAAGGCGTTCGCCGTACCGCGTGACGACGCCGCGCAACGTGCGCGCGAAAACCGAGAACGAGACATTCGCTGGCAGACGGTGATGGTCGGCCGTGACGCGCGTCAACACGGGCTCGGCATGACGTGCCCTCGGCTCAGCGTCGGTCGCACGATAGGAGACGAAATAGCCGCTCCGCTCGCGCGCCTCGGCATAGCCCTCATCACAGAGAAGACGATACGCGTGTTCCACCGTGATGAGACTCGTCCCCGTCTCTTCGGCGACCGAACGCTTCGACGGCAGTCGCGCACCGAAGGCATAGCCACCGGATACAATCGCCGTGCGCAATTTCTCGTAGACGCGAAGATAGCGCTTCATCTGGTCTTATTATTTTATCGTCGGCTGGTCATTTAATAGGTCCAGCACAAATTGTATCATATGCCGCGTCCACATGAAAGGAGAACAGGAGATGGAAAACCGATACGAACTCAACAAGAACCTCGCCCAGATGCTCAAGGGCGGCGTCATCATGGATGTCACCACCCCCGAGCAGGCGAAGATCGCCGAAGCAGCCGGCGCCTGCGCGGTGATGGCTCTCGAACGCATTCCAGCCGACATCCGCGCGGCGGGCGGCGTGGCACGCATGAGCGATCCGAAGATGATCAAGGGCATCCAGGCCGCGGTCTCCATTCCCGTGATGGCCAAGTGCCGCATCGGACACTTCGCCGAGGCCCAGATCCTCGAGGCGATCGAGATCGACTACATCGACGAAAGCGAAGTGCTCTCCCCTGCCGACGACCGCCTGCATATCGACAAGACCCAGTTCAAGGTCCCGTTCGTCTGCGGCGCCAAGGACCTCGGAGAGGCCCTCCGTCGCATCTCCGAAGGCGCGGCGATGATCCGCACCAAGGGCGAGCCCGGCACGGGCGACGTCGTCCAGGCCGTCCGCCACATGCGCATGATGCAGTCCGAGATCCGTCGCATCGCCTCCCTCAACGCCGACGAACTCTACGAGGCCGCGAAGGAACTGCGCGTCCCCGTCGAACTCGTCCGCTACGTCCATGAAAACAAGAAGCTCCCCGTCGTCAACTTCGCCGCCGGTGGCGTCGCGACGCCGGCCGATGCCGCGCTCATGATGCAGCTCGGCGCCGAAGGCGTCTTCGTCGGCTCCGGCATCTTCAAGAGCGGTAATCCCGCGAAGCGGGCGGCCGCGATCGTCAAGGCCGTCACCAACTTCAACGACCCGAAGGTCGTGGCGGAAGTCTCCGAGGACCTCGGCGAGGCCATGGTTGGCATCAACGAGAGCGAGATCCAGGTCCTGATGGCGGAGCGCGGAAAGTGAGAATCGGCGTACTGGCCCTCCAAGGGGCCTTCATCGAACACGAACGGCGGGTGGCCGAACTCGGCGCCACGCCGTTCGAGATCCGCGAACGGCGCGACCTCGAAGCGCCGTTCGACGGACTCATCCTCCCCGGCGGCGAATCGACCGTCCAAGGGAAGCTCCTGCGAGAACTCGGACTCTTCGAGCCCGTGCGTGAGAAGATCGTCGCAGGACTCCCGACGTTCGGCACGTGTGCCGGACTCATCCTGCTCGCGAAGGCAATCAAGGACGATCCGACGGTCCATTTCGGTGTGCTTGACGTCACGGTCGAACGCAATTCCTACGGGCGCCAACTCGGAAGCTTCCACGCGGATGCGCCGCTCATGAACGGACCGGTCATTCCGCTCTCTTTCATCCGCGCACCGAAAATCACTGCACTCGGCGACAAGGTCGAAACGCTCGTCGTGCTCAACGGCACGCCCGTTGCCGTTCGCCAGGACAATGTCATTGCCGCGGCATTCCATCCGGAACTCGACGCCGACACAAATCTGCATCGGCTGTTCCTCTCGAGGTGCGACTGAGCGAAAGCGGGCGGACTACTTCACGTCCGCTTGAAAGTGTTGAAACGTTCCGCAGGTGGCATTGCCACACGCAGAGCGCGACCGATTCGATTTGTGCATTTTCGACCCGCGCCCATTGGCCTAGTTTCACTACACTTTGACTTTCCATTCGTGCGCGGCGACAAATCGAGGCGATCGCACTCCAGCGTGCGACGAAGTCGCCTGCGTGAAAACAGCTCTTGGGTTCAACAAGAAAAAAC
>CALZAJ010000138.1 GCA_945613785.1 uncultured Verrucomicrobiota bacterium
GTGCCGCAGATGACGGCGGGAAAGGTGTTCGGAAGCTTTGAGTTTGTGGGAGGAACGGCAGCGGCGCTCGGTGACCGGTTTGGGGCGAAGTTTGTGGGAGCGCATCCGGTGGGTGAGATGGGCTATTCAACGCACGGATGGAAGCTTGCGAAGGAAGTGGCGTGATGAGACGCGGGTTGCGTGATGGGATCCTTCTCGACGGCTGGAAGTGGACGCTGGCGGGGCCTGTCCCCAGCGGGTGGGTACCGGAAATGCGGGGTCTGTCCCCAGGAGTTTCCCAGGAGTTTGACTTGAGGCGGCGAGGAAGATGGCTAATCTGTCAGTCGACTACAAGTTCGCGCGATAAGACCTTTATCGGTTAAAAAGCACCATTTTCTCGCATTTTCCTCGTGCGCGCGCGCACGCGAAATGCTATAATATACACTATGAGCGAAGAACAGGTAGAAAACACGGGTGTGATCGAGGATATTGCTGCTGCGGCCGCGTTGGAAGATATCAACATCGAAGATTCGATGGCGCGTGACTACATTGACTATTCGATGAGCGTCATCGTAGGTCGTGCGTTGCCGGATGTGCGCGACGGCCTCAAGCCGGTACACCGCCGCTGTCTCTTCGCGATGCACGAACTCGGCAACACGTACAGCAGCAAGCACGTGAAGTCCGCCCGCGTCGTCGGTGAAGTGATCGGCAAGTACCACCCGCACGGCGACAAGGCCGTCTACGATGCGATCGTCCGTCTGGCGCAGGACTTCTCGCTCCGCCTGCCGCTTGTCGATGGTCACGGCAACTTCGGCTCGATTGACGGCGATCCTGCGGCGGCGATGCGTTACACGGAAGTGCGCATGCAGAAGGCGACCGAGGAGCTCTTGGGCGATCTCGAGAAGGACACGGTCGATATGATGCCGAACTTCGACGAGACGCTGCAGGAGCCGACGGTCCTCCCGGCGAAGCTGCCGAACCTCCTGCTGAACGGTTCCGCGGGCATTGCCGTGGGCATGGCGACGAACATCCCGCCGCACAATCTCGGCGAACTCTGCGACGGCATCAGCTACTACGTGCAGCACCGCGAGGAGTGCACGGTCGATGACCTCATGCAGTTCGTGAAGGGTCCTGACTTCCCGACGGGCGCGATGGTGTGCGGTTACAACGGTATCAACGCGATGTACAAGCTCGGGCGCGGCCAGATGACGGTCCGCGGCAAGGCCGAGGTCGTCGTCGGCAAGGACGGGCGCGAACAGATCGTCATCACCGAGATTCCGTACGCGGTCAACAAGGCGGAGATGATCCGTCACATGGCCGAGCTCGTGAAGGACAAGGTGATCGAGGGCATCAGCGACATCCGCGACCTGTCCGGTGGCAACACCAAGGACACGAAGAAGAAGGGCAAGGACGCTGCGGCTCTCCCGAAGGGCCGCAAGCTGATCGAGGACGACATCTGCATCGTCGTCGACCTCAAGCGTGACGCGGTCGGCGAGATCGTCCTCAACCACCTCTACAAGCACACGCAGCTGCAGACGACGTTCGGCGCGATTCTGCTCGCGATCGTCGGCGGCCGTCCGAAGGTGCTCAACCTCAAGGATTACTTCAAGTGCTATACGGATCACCGCTTCGAGGTGATCACCCGCCGCACGCGCTTCGATCTCAAGAAGGCGCTGGCGCGCAAGCACATCGTCGACGGACTCCTCCTCGCGATCGACAATCTCGACGAGGTCGTCAACATCATCCGCTCGTCGAAGACGCGCGACGAGGCGAAGACGCGCCTCCAGGAGCGCTTCCAGTTCTCCGACCTGCAGGTCAACGCGATCCTCGAGATGCGTCTCTACCAGCTCGTCGGTCTCGCGCGTGAGGCGCTCGCGGAAGAACTCGCCAAGCTCATTGCGGCGATTGCCGAGTACGAGGCGATTCTGGCCGACCCTGAGAAGGTCTACGCGATCATCTGCGCCGACCTCGAGGAGATCAAGGCGAAGTACTGTCAGAAGGAAGACGCGAAGCGTCGCACGGAGATCGTGGCGGATGCGAACGAGGTTTCGATCAAGGACCTCATCCCCGACGAACCCTGTGTCATCACGCTGTCGAACCGTGGCTACGTCAAGCGCGTGCCGCTCACCGAGTACAAGGAGCAGCGTCGCGGCGGCCACGGCGTGAAGGGCGCGCAGGTGAAGGAAGAGGACTTCCTCCGCCTCGTCTTCGTCGCGGAGACGCATGACGAGCTCATGTTCTTCACCAATACGGGGCGTCTCTTCGTGCGTGGCGCGTATGAGATTCCCGAGGCCCCGCGTACGAGCTTTGGGCGTCCGCTCATCAACCTCCTCAACCTGCAGGAGGGCGAGCAGGTCCTGCGTCTGCTGCCGATCCGCTCCTTCGAGGGCGACATCGACGTGTTCTTCACGACGAAGCTCGGTACGGTCAAGAAGACGCTTCTCGGCGACTACCAGAACGTCAACAAGTCGGGCATTCGCGCGATCAACATCGAGGAGGGCGACGAACTCGTCGAGGTCCGCCTCGTGAAGCCGGGCGAGCTCGTGATCATGCTCACGGCGAACGGCATCGGCATCAAGTTCCTGGCGGACGAGGTGCGTCGGATGGGCCGTACGGCGACGGGCGTCAAGGGCATCACGCTCCAGAACGGCGACCACGTCGTCTCGCTCGATGTCTGCGAAGAGTCGAAGACGCTCCTGGTCGCGACTGAGAACGGCTATGGCAAGCGCACGGAATTCGGCGAATACCGTCAGACCCACCGTGGCGGCATGGGCGTGACCGCGATCAAGAACGCGGACCGCAACGGCCACATCGTGGCGGCCCACGCGGTCGCGGACGACGAGTCGATCATCTCGATCACGTCGGACGCGCAGATGGTCCGTTCGCCGGTGAACCAGGTCGGCGTCTATGGCCGCAGCGCCCAGGGTGTCCGACTCGTCCGTCTCTCCGAAGGCGCGAAGCTCGTCTCCGTCTCCGTCTGCGAGGGCGAAGAGAACGAGACGCCTGCGCCCGATGCGCCGCAGGCCTGAGCCCAGCGGGGGCGGCGTAAGCCGTCCCCGCTATTTTTTGATATAATACCTGCTCAACGGGGTGCTAGCCGCGCACGGTGCGCGGCGGCTGAGATAAGACCCGAGAACCTGACCAGGGTAATTCCTGCGGAGGAAAAAGAATGACGCAGTTGCAAGCTGCCCGTCAGGGCATCATTACCGAGGCCATGCGAATCGTGGCCGCCGAAGAGAACGTTGACGTCGAGACCGTACGTGCCGCGGTCGCTTCGGGTGAAGCGGTGATTCCCCTGAACATCCACCACAAGAACGCTCATCCGGTCGGTGTTGGCCGCATGTTCACGACCAAGATCAACGCCAACCTCGGTCGCAGTGTCACGCATTCCGGGAAGGGCGATGAGCTCGAGAAGCTGAAGATCGCGCTCGACTGTAAGGCCGATTTCGTGATGGACCTCTCGGTCGGCTCAGACGATCTCAAGGCGATCCGCCAGGGCATGCTGGACGCAAGCCCTGCGCCGCTCGGCACCGTGCCGGTCTACGAGACCATTTCGCGTCTCGAGGGCGACATTCCGCGGATGGACCCGACGTTCCTCCTGGACGTCATCCGCGCGCAGGCCGAACAGGGCGTCGACTTCATGACGCTGCACGCGGGCCTTCTCCTCAAGCACATCCCGATCGCGATGAAGCGCGTCATGGGCATCGTCTCCCGCGGCGGCGCGATCATGGCGGAGTGGATGATGGAGAACAAGGTCGAGAATCCGCTTTATACCCACTGGGACGAGGTCCTCGACATCCTCGTCGAGCACGACGTCACCGTTTCGCTCGGCGACGGACTCCGTCCGGGCTGCCTGGCGGACGCTTCGGACGCCGCGCAGTTCGGCGAACTCGATGTCCTCGGCGAACTCGTCGACCGTTGCCGCGAACGCGGCGTGCAGGTCATGGTCGAGGGTCCCGGTCACGTGCCGTTCAATCAGATTCAGATGAACATGGAGCGTCAGCAGGAAGTCTGCCACAAGGCTCCGTTCTACGTGCTCGGTCCGGTGACGACGGATATCGCCCCTGGCTACGACCACATCGTCTCCGCGATCGGCGCGACCGCGGCCGCGACCTACGGAGCCTCGCTCCTTTGTTATGTGACGCCGGCCGAGCACCTTGGTCTCCCGGACGGTGAGGAGGTCCATCAGGGCTGCATCGCCTACAAGATCGCCGCGCATGCCGGTGACGTCGCGCGTGGACTCAAGGGTGCACGCGATCGCGATGACGCGATGGCTGATGCTCGTGCGGAATTCGACTGGGATAAGCAGTTCGCGCTCTGCCTCGATCCGGCGCGCGCCAAGGCCCGCTGGCTGAAGACGCGCGCGTTCGCGGACGAAGCGCATGGCGACGACCACTGCTCGATGTGCGGCAAGCAGTTCTGCGCGGTCCGCACCTCGCGGCGCATCAAGAAACTCGCGGCGGAGCTCGGCGCCTAGCGCGTGGCGTCCGGTGTAAGAGGGAAAGGGGCCATCCGATGACGATTGTCTATCAAGGCACGGAAGTCGAGACGGAGGCGAAAACGGTCGCCGCGTTTCTGGCGGAGCGCAAGGTCGAGGGCGCGAAGGCGATCGTCGAATACGCGGGCGAAGTCTACGCGCCGGGTGCGGACCTGACGGCCCTGATGCTGCAGTCCGGCGCCGTCCTCGATGTCTTTAAAGTGATGGCGGGCGGTTGATGAAC
>CALZAJ010000139.1 GCA_945613785.1 uncultured Verrucomicrobiota bacterium
TCGAGTTCACCTTCGTGTGCATCATCTCGTCCAGCACTTCGCAATACGTACCCTTTGGCATACCCTTGAAGTACCCCATCTCGTCATTCAAATTATTCTTCATCTTTTTCATAACGCCAAACACAATGCAAACACCGTGCCAATGCTAAAAACACGGCTAAACGTGGCGTCATCAATGCGCTGTTCTGTCAAGAATAGAACAGCTGCTCAAAAATTGAAATCAGAAACACCGATTCGCCATATCAGAGGCGCAGTTCTGCGCTGAACGATAATCGGACGGGGTTTTCGACATTGGCATTCTTATGTCGGCGTATTCGAGCTTCCAATGCTTCCTGCCTGAAATGCACCTGATGCCGATCCGCCCAAGTGCGGCGAGTGTGCTTGCATCGGTGAAACTCCCGGCGTCTTTCAGTATCTGCTTCAACTCCGCTCTGCGGCGTTCGAGTTCGCCGGATGACTGGTTTGCCGCAAGAACATAGCGCAGGATCTCGGCGCGGCGTTCACGCCCCGATTGCTGCGCCGCCGCCAGAGCATCCGCAAGTGCCGCCAGCACCTGTTCGCGGACTTCTCCGGGAAACGCCTCGGCTATCGCGCCATTCGCCGCCAGAAGCGCCAGTGTGGACTTCTTCGGTTCTACTTGGGCACCGGGCGCAGTCTGCGCCGGAGCGGCCACAGACCCCTTGTCGGCGGTCTTGCGCAATTCCCCTTGAAGCCGCCCGCACTCGCCCTGCAGGCGGTCGCGTTCACGCGCCGCCGCCTCGCGAGCTTCTCTCTCCGCCGCCAACCGTCGTTCGAGTTCGGCGATCCGCCCGTCAGCCGCCGCCTTCTCCTCGGCGAGGGCGTCCAGGGCGGCGTCCTTCGCCTCCAGCGCGGCTTCAAGCTCGGCAACCCGATCCTTGGCGGGATCGGCACGGGACGCGACGTGAGGCCTCTGTGGCGCGTTACCGCCGGGGCGGGCGAAGTACGCCAGCACCTCGGCGGCTTCGCGGTCAACGGGCGACTCCTGCGCCTTGGGCGCGGGCGCGGTCCTCGGCTCCTCGACGGGCTTCTTCACCATCGACTTGGTGAGTTGCGAAAAATCGGTGAGCGTCGTCATGCGGGCGTTCCCCCTTCGCCGAACTTCTCGGAAAGCCGATACGACACCTTGCCGTGCGCGTTCACGCTCCGTGCTACCGTCGCCACCTTCTGACCCGTCGCGACAAGGCGGTAGACGAGCTGATGGAACCCGAGCGAATGGACGCGGATCGTCGCGTAGCCGGGGGAATCGTCGATCATGACGTCCGGGAGAAGCTCGTGAACCTTGATGGCATCGCCCATCACGAACACGAAGAACGCCTGCTGTCCGAAAGCATAGACATAGCTCGGGTCTTTCGCCCGAAACTTTCGGTAGGCATCGCGGAGTGATGTTGCGGCATACATTGTGCTTAATATTATACCAATTTTGGAGTTGCTATTACCGCCGCCTTACGGCATAATCGGCGTGGTGCCCACCCTCACCTATTGATTGGCCTATTGACGGCAGATAATACATTTTGCTATAATGCTAAATGTTCAAGGGGTATCAGACCTATGGAATTCAATCGCAAAGACAACGAACGGAACGCGGTGTTCTTCAAGGCACTCGGACATCCGACGCGCCTCTGGATCGTCGAACAGCTGACGACCGGGGAGCATTGCGTCTGTGAGTTCGTCGAGGCCGTGGGTGACAAGTTCCCGACCATCAGCCGCCACCTCTCCATCCTCAAGGACGCGGGCGTAATCGCCGACCGCCGCGAAGGCAAGGCGATCTTCTACCGCCTCGCCTGTCCGTGCATCAAGAAGATGCTCGAATGCTTGAAGTCGCGTGGATGAACGCGCACTTCTTTTGACCCTTACATTTAGCAATACAACTAAACAACAGACGAAAGGACACAACTCATGCTCGAAACATTCACTCATTTAGCCGACTGGCTAACATACGAAATCCTCAATCTCGAAAAGACAACCAAGACCGCTGATGCCGTCCACTTCTTCATCGAGGACACGAGCCAGATATTCGTGCTGCTGGCGGCCATGATCTTCATCGTCGCTTTTCTCCGCGCCGGATTCGGAGCGGAACGCATCCGCTCGTTCCTCGCCGGACGCAACCGCTACCTCAGCTACGCTCTCGCTGCGATCCTTGGGGCCGTGACGCCATTCTGTTCATGTTCGTCCATCCCGCTTTTCCTCGGGTTCACCGCCGCCCGCATTCCCGTCGGCATCACGATGGCCTTTCTCATCACATCGCCTTCCGTCAACGAGGCCGCCGTCGCGCTGTTCGGCGGAACCGTCGGCTGGCCGCTCACGATCCTCTATGTCGGACTCGGGCTCCTCTCCGGCATCCTCGGCGGCATCTTCTTCGATGCGATCAACGCCGGACGATATCTCCGCTGGACGCAGCCGACGTCAGGATGCAATTGCTCGCAATCCCAATCGGGAACGCAAGCGCATCTCGGTTGGAATGGCAGATTGCGCTACGCCGCCAGCGAAACGAAAGACATCCTCAAGCGAATCTCGCCCTGGGTGTTGGTCGGCATCGCACTCGGCGCGGCACTCCACGGATTCATCCCCGACGGATTCATCGCCCGCCATCTTGGCGGAGGTGCGTGGTGGAGCGTTCCGCTTGCCGTGATGATCGGCATTCCGACCTACGCGGACGTGACGAGCGTCATCCCCGTCACGGCGGAGCTGATCCGGCAGGGGCTTCCCGTCGGCACGGCCTTCGCCTTCATGCTCTCGACCGCCGCCGCCAGCGTCCCCGAGTTCATCATGCTCAAAAAGGTGATGACCGCCCGTCTGCTGATCCTGTTCGCCGCCTATATGCTCGTCTACTTCACCCTCTGCGGATGGATTCTCAATCTCCTCAACGCAAACTGAAAGGAAAACCAAAATGAACATCAAGGTCTACGGTACGGGTTGCCCGAAATGCCAGGCACTCATGGCAAATGTGTCAAGCCCCCGGCTTAGGTTGTCACTTTGTTGGTGGGGTGAGGAGTGGCAGGATGAAGGGCTTGTAAAGCGGGCTTCAGCCGCAGACTTTGTCAATGTTGGTGGGCTTTTGACGGAGGGGGAAGTTTCGCGGGACGGTCGGGGACGGACGGGCCCCTCCCGTTTTGGTATACTGGAATCGCTTTGAAACCGACTATGAATGCGATTCCACTTGAAGAAAAATCGGCGGCCTGCACGCTCTCGGACATGGAGATTTTCATCTTCCCCGCGCTCATGTACGCCCTCGTCCTCGCCAACATCCTCTCGCCGCGCCTCTGGGCGTGGCGAGACCTCGATTGGTTCGCCGGCATCCGCGCGATGCGCCCGAAGAAGCGCCTCCAGCGCCTTCGCCAGCACATCATGGACAACTACACGTTCAACCTCGACCTGGAGACCTGGGGCCTTACGACGCAGCAGACCGAACTCGCCCGCTTCGCGCCGTTCCTCGCGCCGGACGAGATCGCCCGCTCCAACGCGCTCTTCGGCTACCAGGGCGACGTCTACTACTACGACATCGACATCCGCCGCCACTTCGGGCTCGACACGTATTCCTCCGACACGATCCCCTACTGGAAGACGGAGACCATCGAGGCGATGGACGCCTTCCGCCACAAGCCCGGCCACGCCGTCGGCGCGGGCGAGTGCGTTTCCCTTGCTGGACTCTACGCCGCCGCCGCCTTCGTCGTTTGCGGCCTCCCCCTCGACGCGATCTACCTGATGGCGACGCCCCTCCACTCCCAGAACTTCCTCGACGTCGACACCGGCATCCTCACGAACAACCGCCGCCTCGTCACGAAGGCCATGTGGGCGAACGGCACCGTCATCTCCCGGCAGGCCCGCCGCGCGTTGGAACACGAGCGCGTGACGATCGTCTCCCACGCGACCGGCTACATCCATCTGCTCTATCCCGAGGCGACCATCTCGCAGGCCGTGTACGCGGACTTCTCCCGCAAGCTCGCCGCCTTCCTCGTGCCACCGGCGGACGCCGCCGACCAACGGCTCGTCACGCCCCGCCTCCCCGATCCCGCGCGCGTTGCGTTCCGCACGGACGAGGCGCCCCTCGACCTGACCCCCGAGATGGACTACGCTGCCGTGGTGCGGCGCCTTGACGAACTGCGCGCCGTCAACCGGTCCGCCGCCCTCGCCCCCTACGCCGCGCACGACCTCGCCACCACCGAGGCGGCCCCCTTCGTCCAGGCCGCCCTCCAGCGCGCGCCCGTCTCGAAGGCTGCGCTCGCCGGGCTCGCCCCCGCCGCCGTCCTTGAACGGATCGCCACGCTGGACGCCGCCTCCATCTACGACGGTCCCGGGCGCGTCGCCCAGCCGGACGAGGTATGGAACTTCGGGCGGGGCGACGGGCTTGAAAAATGTTTCCTCGCCGCCAATCTGCTCGGCGGCGAGGAAATCTGCGTCGAAGGCGGGGAGGCCGCCCTGCTGGCGGACGGCCGGGCGCTCTGCGCGTTCCCCACCGTCAAGCGCCCGCGCGAGACGCGGATCGCGCTCAGAAGATAGAGGCGGCGTCCTGGACCTGCTGGTCGCGGCGCTTCGCGGCGGCCTTGCGGGCCTCCTTGCGCAGGGCCTCCTCCTCCTCGTCGGCGAGGCGCACAAGCGCGTCGTCCCAGGCCGTCAGGACGGTCTGGTAGTCCTGCGACGCGCCTGCGAGGCAGACGGTCACGGTGCG
>CALZAJ010000140.1 GCA_945613785.1 uncultured Verrucomicrobiota bacterium
CTTGAGGACGGTATTGAGATCGTTCACACGCTCCCACGCGACTTCACGCGCCGGGATAAGACCCTCGACACCGCCGAGATCGCAGAACGCGCCGAAGTCCATCACGCGGGTGATGGTGCCGTTCAGCGTCTCGCCTTCGGTCAGCTCGTTGAGCAGGGCTTCCTTCATCGCGGCCTCCTGAACCTCGATGAGCGCGCGGCGCGAGACGACGACGTTGAGACCGCGGTCGTCCTTGGAATATTCGGTGATGACAAAATCGAACTTGCGGCCGATGTACTCCGACGCGTCCTTCTTGAACTTGTCGATCTGGCTGAACGGACAAAACGCGCGCTCGCCTGCGATCGTCACTTCATAGCCGCCCTTACGCTCCTTCTCGACGATGCCAGAAACGGCTTCGCCCGCTTCCCACGCGGCCTTCAGCGTGACATTGTCATCGCTCGCGACCACAACGGCCGGCTTCTTGGGCCGAATGATCGACTTGTCGTCATTGAACGCCTTGCCAAACTTGTACGTGCGCTTGATGCCCTTCATCTGGTCATCGAGCATCGCTCCGAAATCAAAAGTATCATTGCTCATAACGAGCGGGTATTATAGCAAAAACGCCGCGTTGTGCCGCGGCGTTTTCGTCTTTAGTCCAACACACCCTTGGACGCGGGCTCCTTGTCGTCCCACCAGGACCCCTTGGTGCCCGACACCTTGGCAATCGGCTTGGTGGTCAGCTGCTTGCCCTTGGTGGTCGCAGACCGAATCGGGACGACCTCCTGCTTTTCATTCTTACCGGTCTCGCGGTTCACGCGGGAGACAAGCTCCTTCGGCAGGAAGTGCTGCTGGTGGATCTTCTGCCCCTTCGCCGGCTTGAACTTGACGTAGAGCGTCTCGGGGCAGCCCTTCTGGAGGAGGAGAATCTTCGACTTCGGCTTCTCGGGCGCGAGCCAGTAGTCCTTGTTGCGGATGAGGCCGCCGAAGCGGAAGCGCTTGATGTAGCTGAAGCCGTAACTTCCCTCTTCGTAAACGCAGGTGAAGTCGAGCGACTCGCGGTCCTTCTCCTGGTTGTAACGAAAGACGGCGAGGAGGTCCTTGTCGACGAAGATCTTGTCCTCGGGCTGGACCTTGCGGAACTTGCCGCTCTTCCAGATGAGGATGAGCTCGTCGAGCGAGGAGCACTTGAAGAGCTCGTCGCCGTTGCGCAGACCCGAGCCAACGTAGTTGTTCTCCTTGTCCCACTTGATCGAGAGCTCGCTCGCGGTGATCGCACGGACGTCGACCTGCTTGAACGCTCCAGACTCGATCTTGGTATAGCGGGGATACTTCTTGCCGTACTCCTTGATAAGTCCCTTCAAGTACTTCGTCACGAAAGCCCTGAGATGCGCCAGATTGTCCTTCACCTGGGCCTCTTCCTTGAGGATGCCCTCGATCTCCTCGCGGTTCTTGTTGATGTCGAACTGGGAGATGCGGCGGATCGGAATCTTCAGAAGACGCTCGAAGTCCTCATCCGAGATCACGGGATGACGCAGTTCCTTGAGATACGGCTTGAAGCCCTCGCGGATCGTCGCCTTCACGCCCTCATACGTCTTCTCGCTTTCGATGCGCTTGTAGATCCGCTCTTCGATGAAGATGCGGTCGAGCGTGCGGGCGTGATAGAGGTCGTCGAGTTCGCCGAGGCGGATCTCCTGTTCGCGCTTGGTCAGCTCGAGGAGACGGTCGACGTTGCGCTTGAGGATCTCCGAAACGCTCATCAGCTTCGGACGTCCGGCGTCGAGAACGATCGGACGCGACGACAGCGACTTCTCGCAGTTCGTAAACGCATAGAGCGCGGTAATCGCCTTGTCCGGGTTTTCGCCCGTCGCCAGCTCGAGCTCGATGCGGACGGTGTCGCTCGTCAGGTCGTGGAGCTTGCGGACGCCGACCTTCTTCTTCTTGATCGCCTCTTCGATCGATTCGGCGATGGAGTCTGTCGTCTCGCCCCAGGGCAGCTCCGTGATGACGAGACCCTTCCCCTCCTTTTCGATCTTCGCGCGGATCTTCACCTTGCCGAGGCCGTCCTGATAGTCGGAGACATCCATCACGCCGCCCAGCTGGAAATCGGGATAGACCTGGAACGGCTTCTTCTGGAGAATCGCGATCTCGGCCTCCAGGAGCTCCGTGAAGTTGTGCGGCAGGATGGCCGTCGAGAGACCGACTGCAATGCCGTCCGCGCCGAGCATCAGAAGAAGCGGCAACTTCGACGGCAGATAGACGGGTTCTTCCTTGCGTCCGTCATAGTTCGGAACGTACGAGGTCGTCTTCTTGTTGAAGACCTCCTTGCGGGCGAGCTCCGTGAGACGGCACTCGATGTAACGGGTCGCCGCGTGCGGCATCCCCGTGAGGAGCGAACCGTAGTTGCCCTGTCCGTCAATCAGGTAGCCGAGGCCCTTGCCCCAGAGCTTGTTCGCGAGGACGCACAAGGCGTCGCCGATCGAGGCATCGCCATGCGGATGATACTGCATCGCGTGACCGACGATGTTCGCGACTTTCGTGTAGCGTCCGTCGTCCTTCTCCCACAGCGAGTGCATGATGCGGCGCTGCACGGGCTTGAGTCCGTCCTCGAGCGCGGGAATCGCACGCGAGCATATGACATAGGCCGAATACTGGCGGAAGTTGAAGTCAAAGAGATCCCGCATCGGACCCGAACCGGTCAGCCCGGGCTTGGGGGGCGGAGGTGGTGGGGGAGGCGGATTGGTCTGAGTCGTTTTGGCGGCAACTTCGCCGTCCTTCTTCCGGGACGACGAGGACGTCGCCCCCGCGGGTTGCGCGGCAAACAGGCTCAGGTCGTCAAAAAGGCTCGGCGGCTCGTTCTCTTTATGCTTATCTGACATCGCTTAAAACTCCGACGAATCACACACGAGCGAGTCCATGATGTAGTCCTTGCGCTCGGGCGTGTTGGATCCCATGTAGAACTTGATCGTCTTCTCGACGTCCTGGTCATCCGCGCAGGTGACGGGCGTCAGGCGGATCTCGTCGCCGATGAAGCCCTTGAAGTCGTCCTTGTCGATTTCGCCGAGGCCCTTGAAGCGCGTGATCTCGCAGCCCTTGCCGCACTTCTTGATCGCGGCCTCGCGCTCGGCGTCCGAGTAGCAGAAGTAGTGTTCCTTCTTGTTGCGGACGCGGAAGAGCGGCGTCTCCAGGATGAAGACGCGTCCGTCGGTGATGAGCTGACGGTAGAAGCGCATGAAGAACGTCGTCAGCAGCATGCGGATGTGCAGGCCGTCCACATCGGCATCCGTCGCGAAGATGATGCGCGAGTAGCGAAGGTGGTCGAGCGTCTCTTCGATGTCGAGCGTCTTGATGAGGTTGAAGAACTCTTCGTTCTTGTAGAGGACGTCCTTGTTGAGTCCGCACGTGTTGAGCGGCTTGCCCTTGAGGAAGAAGACCGCCTGGTTCATCGTGTCGCGCGCGAGACCCAGCGTGCCGCCTGCCGACTGACCCTCCGTGAGGAAGATCATCGTATCGTCGCCCTCGGGCTTCCCGGTCTTCTTGTTGATCTTGTCGAGCTTCAGGTGGTTCTTGCAGTCCTTCAGCTGCGGCACGCGCACGGACACCGCCTGGGAACGCTCGCGGGCCTGCTTCTTGATCGTGTTGAGCTGGCTGCGGATCTTGCCCGTCTCCTCAATCTTCGCAATGAGCTTGTCCGCCTCCGCAGGCGAACGGTGGAGGACCGCCTCGATCTCCTTGCGCATCTGGGCGACCAGGTCGGCGCGCAGGTCGTTCATGACGAGCTTGATCTTCGTCTGGCCTTCGAAGACCGGGTTCATGATGCGGACCGACACCGCGCCGAGCAGTCCGTCACGGATGTCGTCGCCGTCGAACTTCTTCTTCGGATCGTAGTCGTTGAGCGCCTTCGTGAGCGCTTCCTTGAACGCCGTCAGATGCGTGCCGCCGTCGGTCGTATACTGTCCGTTGACGAAGGTATGGTACTCCTCGCCGAAACGGTTCGTATGCGTAAAGATGATCTCCAGCGTCTTCGTCTTCAAGTGGAACGGCGCGTAGAGCTTCTCGAACTGCGCCTCGTCCGCAATAAGGTCGGAAAGGCCCTTGTCGGAGCAAATGGTCTGTCCGTTCAGATTGATCGTGAGACCCGCATTGACGTAGCAGTACATCTTCATGCGGCGCAGCACGTGCTCTTCGCGCACTTTGAAGTTCTTCAGGACCTTCGCATCGGGCTTATAATGAATGAAAGTACCGTTCGCCTCGCGTTCCTTGCACTTACCGCGTTTCTTGGACTGCAAACGGCCTTCCTTGAAGTAGGCCTCGGAGTACTCCCCGTCACGAAACGCGCGCACTTCGAAGAACTCGGAGAGCGCATTGACGGCCTTCGTACCGACACCGTTCATACCAGCCGAGAACTGGTAGTTCTCATTGTCGTACTTGCCGCCGGTGTTCATCTGCGAAACGCAGTCCACGACTTTCTCGAGCGGGATGCCGCGGCCGTAGTCGCGGACACTCACCTCACCCGAGTCATAATTCACCGTAACATCAATTTTCTTACCAAAACCCTGCCCAAATTCATCGATAGCATTATCGATGACTTCCTTCATCAAGATATAGATGCAGTCATGGTACATCGCGCCCGTACCGGGCTCACCGACATACATGCCCGGGCGCATACGGATATGCGTTACCGGATCGAGGGTCTTGATACTATC
>CALZAJ010000141.1 GCA_945613785.1 uncultured Verrucomicrobiota bacterium
ATCCTCAGACAGCCGCCTTTCTTCCGGCGCACGAGAATGAACTTGGACACAGTGTGAATCATCGTGAGTCCTACCATGAGATGTACACGGATCCGAATCGTCTCGGAAACAGCGTCTTCCCGCTTGAGCGGACTTTCCCGCTTGGCTGGGGAGAATGCTTCAAGTTTCGCCGATAAAGCAAAAGATGTGATATAATATCGCACCTATGAAGAAGAATATTGCTGTTATCGCGGGTGATGGTATCGGCCCTGAAATCGTGGGCGAGGCCGTCAAGGTTCTGAAGAAGGTTGCCGAGAAGTTTGGCCATGAGTTTACGTTTAACGAGAAGCTCGTGGGTGGTGCTGCGTATGATGCTTTTGGTGACTGTCTCCCGGATGACACACTCACGGCCTGCAAGACGGCAGATGCCGTTCTGCTGGGTGCGGTCGGTGGGCCGAAGTGGGACAAGCTTCCTGGTCCTCAGCGTCCCGAGAAGCGAGCGCTTCTGACGCTCCGCAAGGAGCTCGGCCTCTTCGCGAACCTCCGTCCCGCCAAGGTGTGGGCTCCGTTGAAGGGCGCCTCGCCGCTCAAGGACGAAATCATCGGCGAAGGACTGGACCTTCTCGTCGTCCGTGAGTTGACGGGTGGTGTCTATTTCGGCGAGCACTCGCGTGCGGCCGACGGACAGTCTGCACTCGACAAGATGCCTTACTCGATTCCGGAGATTGAGCGCATTGCGCGTACGGCCTTCGAGAGCGCGAAGAAGCGCGGCAATCACGTCACTTGCGTCGACAAGGCGAATGTTCTTGAGACGAGCCGTCTGTGGCGTGAAGTCGTCCAGAAGCTCCATGACGAGGAGTACGCCGATGTCATGCTTGACTTCATGTACGTCGACAATGCGGCCATGCAGTTGGTGCGTGCGCCGAGCCGGTTTGACGTGATTCTGACCGAGAACATGTTTGGCGACATCCTGTCGGACGAAGCGTCCCAGATCACGGGTTCGATTGGCATGCTGCCGTCCGCCTCGCTCCGTGGCGACGGTTTCGGCATGTACGAGCCGATTCACGGTTCCGCGCCCGACATTGCGGGCCAGGGCATTGCGAATCCGCTTGCGACGATTCTTTCCGCCGCGATGTTGCTTCGTCACACCTTCGGCCTCTCGGTTGAAGCGGATGCGATTGAGGCTGCGGTCGGCAAGGTGTTGGATGCGGGCGTTCGCACGAAGGATCTTGGTGGCGAGGCCGCCTGCACCCAGATGGGTGCGGCGGTGTTGGAGGCCTTGTCATGATCATTACACTTAAGAAGGGCGCGTCTGACGCGCAGATCGAGAGCCTGAAGACCCTGCTCGTCTCGAACAAGATCGAGCCGCGCATCTGGAAGGGCGAACTTGAGACGGTCATCGGCTGCGTGGGCGATATCGCCCACCTCGATCCGGGCCTCATCGAAGCGCTTGACGTTGTTGAGACGGTCCAGCGCATTCAGGAGCCGTACAAGGCCGCGAACCGCAAGTTCCATCCGGACGATTCCGTGATTGACTGTACGGGCGTTAAGGTCGGCGGCGGCGCGTTCTCGGTCATCGCCGGTCCCTGTTCCGTCGAATCCGAAGAGCAGATCGTCGGCATTGCGAAGTCCGTCCAGGCCTCGGGTGCGACGATGCTCCGCGGTGGCGCCTTCAAGCCCCGCACCTCGCCCTATGCCTTTCAGGGCATGGGTGCGGAGGGCATACGCCTGCTTTCCCTGGCAAAGAAGGAGACGGGTCTTCCGATTGTCACTGAACTCATGGACTTCAAGGACATCGAGCTTTTCAACGACGTCGACGTCATTCAGATTGGCGCGCGCAACATGCAGAACTTCAACCTGTTGAAGGAAGTCGGCGCCTATACGAAGAAGCCGATTCTCCTCAAGCGCGGCATGTCCGCGACGCTACAGGAGCTGCTCATGAGTGCGGAATACATCATGGCCTCGGGCAATCCGAACGTCATCCTCTGTGAACGCGGCATCCGCACGTTCGAGACGGCGCTCCGCAACACGCTCGACCTGGGCGTGGTGACTTATCTCCATCGTCTCTCGCACCTTCCGGTGGTCATCGATCCGTCGCACGCGACGGGACATGCCTACATGGTTGACTCGGTGGCAGTTGCGGCGACGGCGATCGGGGCGGACGGCCTCATCATCGAGGTCCACAACGATCCGCCGCATGCGAAGTGCGACGGCGCTCAGTCCCAGACCCCGGAGATGTTCGCGAAGACGATGGAGCGGATCAAGAAGGTCAGGAGCGCGTTGTGATCGACATCAAGAACGTCCGTGGAGAGATTGACAAGATTGACCATCAGCTGGTCGACCTGTTCCTGAAGCGTCTGGAGATCGTGGGTCAGGTCGCGGCCTCGAAGCGCGAGCGCGGTGCGCCCGTCTACGATCCAGCCCGTGAGCGCGAGATCCTCTCGCGTGTCACTGAAGAGGTGGGGCCCGAATACGAAAACGGTGCGCGTCTTTTCTTCTCGACGCTCTTTTCCATCTCGAAGGCGCGGCAGCGCACGATGCTGCACGGGGACAGTCCGCTTGTTCAGCAGGTGCAGGCCGCCGCCGCCGAATATGACCGCAAGTTCCCGACCCGCGCCGTGGTCGCGTGTGCGGGCACCGAAGGCTCCTACGCACAGCAGGCGACGAGTCTCATGTTCCCGGTCCCGACGATCGTCTACTTCAACAACTTCGAGAAGGTGTTCGAGGCGGTCGAGCAGGGGATGTGCCCCTACGGCATCCTGCCGATCGAGAACTCGGCGGCAGGTTCGGTTGCGGCCGTCTACGATCTCATGCTGAAGCACAAGTTCCACATCGTCCGTGCGCTTCGGCTCAAGATCGACCATGTGCTCCTCGCGCCCGAGGGCGTGAAACTCGAGGATATCCGCGAGGTGACGAGCCATCCGCATGCGCTCGCCCAGTGCAAGGACTTCTTCAAGCGGAATCCGCAGATCAAGCAGGCCGCGGGACTCAACACCGCGCTTGCGGCCAAGGAGGTCGCCGCGTCCGGCCGTCGGGACCTCGCCGTCATCGCGTCCCGTGCCTGCGCTGAACTCTACGGCCTTCGGGTGGTCGCCGAAGGCATCCAGGATGCGGCGTTCAACTACACGCGCTTCATCTGCATCTCGAAGAACCTCGAGATCTATCCGGACGCCAACAAGTTCTCGATCATGCTGTCGCTTCCGCACCGTCCCGGTTCGCTCAACGGCATCATTTCCAAGTTCGCCTCGATCGACGTGAACCTCACGAAACTCGAGTCGCGTCCGATTCCGGGCATGGACTTCGAGTTCCGATTCACCTTCGAGTTCGAGGCCTCGCCGACCGACAAGAACGTTCTCTGTCTTCTCGCCGAACTCGCGATGGATCCCGAGATCGAGCACTTTGACTTCCTCGGCGCATATGGCGAGAGATGAGGCAACTCTCACACAGAGGACGTAAAGGTTGTGGGATGAAAGTTGCTGTTGCAGGACTGGGACTGATCGGGGGAAGCTTCTACAAGGCTTCGCTCAAGGCCGGCTACGAGACGGTCGGCCTGCACCATGGCGATGCGACCGGCTGTGAGGATGCCGACCTCGTCGTCGTCGCCCAGCCGCCCGAGGCGATCGTTCCCTGGATCAAGGCGCATGCCGCGCAGTTCAAGCCGGGCGCGATCGTACTCGACATCTGTGGCGTCAAGGAAGAGATCTGCAAGGAGATGGCGGCGGTCAAGGGCGGCTTCACCTTCGTCGGCGGCCATCCGATGGCGGGTCGCGAGGTGGCGGGCTACGAGAATTCGCTGGCTGACCTCTTCGTCGGCGCCTCGATGATCATCACGCCGTTCGACGGAACGTCCGATGCGACGCTGGACGTCCTCAAGGACTATTTCAAGTCCATCGGCTTCGCGATGACCCTCGTCACCACGCCCCGGCGTCACGACGAGATGATCGCCTTCACGAGCCAGCTCTGCCACATCATCTCGACGGCCTTCGCGCGTGACGAACGCGTCGCCGAGTCGATCGGCTTCTCCGCCGGAAGCTATGCGGACATGACGCGCATCGCCACGCAGAACCCGGACGACTGGAGCTCGCTCTATCATACCAACAAGGCCGCGCTCCTGAAGGTCCTCGACGGCTTCATCAATCGCATGTCGGCGTTCCGCACGGCCTTGGCCGAGGACGACATCGACGGCATGAAACGCTTCATCAACGAGGGCTCGGCCGCCAAGAAGGCCGAGCTCGCGAAACGCAAGACCATCCTCCCGCGCGGCGACGAACCGTATAGGAGAGGTTGAAGGTTGGAGGTCTTATGAATCCCTGTGCGGCTTTTGGAAACCATCTGAAACTCTCCGTGCGCGGTGCGTCGCATGCGAAGAAGATGACGTTCACGCTCGAGAACTTTCCGGCGGGTTTCGCGATCGACGAGACGGCGCTCAAGGCGCTGATGGAGCGTCGGGCGCCGGGACGCGACAAGCTCTCGACGCAGCGCAAGGAGGCGGACGCCGTCGTGTTCACGGCGGGCGTGAAGAACGGCGTCACGACGGGCAAGACCGTGTGCGGCGAGATCGCGAGCAAGGACATGCGTCCGCATGACTACGGTGCCGAGCGCACGATTCCGCGCCCGGGGCACGCCGACTTCGGCCAGTGGGTCCAGTTCGGCCGCATCCCGACGGGCGGCGGCAAGAATTCG
>CALZAJ010000142.1 GCA_945613785.1 uncultured Verrucomicrobiota bacterium
GTGCGTTATGAGAGCGAACCTTACTTCTTGACGATCTTACGAACCGCCTTGTGCGAGCAGAAGGTGCGCTCGGTGTAGAGCTTGGAGCGCCAGGAGGCGTTCTTCTTCACGACCTTGATCGCCTGGATCCAGGGGCTGTTGAACGGGAAGAGCTTCTCAACGCGAACGCCGTAGCTCTCGCGGGAAACCGTGAAGTTGCTCGTGACGTTCTTCTTGCCGTTGTCGATCGCGAGGACCTTGCCCTCGAAATCCTGAACGCGGTACTTGTCACCTTCCTTGATCTTGATCGAAACACGGACGACGTCGCCAGTGTGGAACTCGGGGAAGTTCTTCTCCGCGAGCTTGGCGGTCTGTTCGGCGTTGATCTTATCGATAAGCTTGATACCCATGACTTACCTCCTTAGGCCTTCTTCTCGGTCTTCTTGGCCTTAGTCGCGTGGTGCGGCTTCAGGTTGGGGTTCTTGGCACGACGGATGAGCGAAGCAACCGTCTCGGACGCCTTGGCGCCCTTGGAAAGCCAGTAGTCAACGCGGGCGAGGTCGATCTTGAAGTTCTCGTCCTTGATCTGGGTGTCATACCAACCCAGGATCTCGAGGAACTTGCCGTCACGAGGCGAGCGCTCGTCAGCCGCGACAATACGATAGGTCGCGTGGTTCTTGCAACCGGTGCGACGCATGCGAATCTTAACCATTGTTTTATTTCCTTTCGGTAAACGAATGGCGCGTAGTATATCAAACGGTGGGGGGGCAGCGCAAGGGGAAAAAAGATAAACCGAATTTTTTCTTCACAGGCATTATTTCCCAATATTTTCCGCTTTTAAATCCCTAATTCCTATATAAACCACAAGATATTGTATTTGAAATTTATTTTCTTCCTGGCGTCAGAGTGGCCTCGCAAACGATAGGGAGCTGAGAGGGTGTGTCTGGGCTCATCCCATGCAAGCCGCAACGGCAGCCCCGACCATCGGCGCCTCATCGACGCACACGATCCGGAACGGCGGGATATCGGACAGGGACGACAGGCGTTCGACCAACGTCTGTTCGAAGCTGACGGCCTTCGTCTTCCAGAAGGTCGAACCATCGGCCGTAATCACAACGGGCTTGGAGGCATCTGGCGAAGCCGTCCGCCGCAGAAAGGCCGCCAGGTGAGCCGCCGTCAGGTGAGCGGCGCGCTGGAACACGGCTCGCGCGAGTTCGCGGGCCGTCGCCAGGTCGTCCGCGGCAAAGAGGTTCGTCAAGGCCGCGGGCAGTTCGCCGACGGCAAACAGATCGAGATCACGCGTCTCGAGGGCAGGAATTCGGACGTGGTCATGGGCTTGCTCACTTCGTTTCGGGGACCGACTTGCGGACGGAGATCGTGCGGTTGGCGCGAGAGGAGGCGATGCGCGACCAGTCCTTGAGGAGGGCGGCGTAGTCACGCGAAACCATCGTCGCGGCATGAGGCGTCGTCACGCGCTCGAGCCTGACCGTCGCGCAGGCCAAAGGCCCCTCCCCTTCGGTCGTGGCAACCACGCGTAAACCATGCCATGGCGAGTCTGCCGTCGTCGGATCGGCAAACGCATAGGCCTCGGGTAAATGCTCGATGACCGCGTATCCCGCGGGGAACGTCACCTTGACGTTCACGAGCACGGACTCAGACGAACGGATGCCGAGCGGCGTCTCACGCGTCGTGCCGGTGAGATTGAACGGCAACAGTCCAATCGCCGGAACCGCAAGCGTCATCGTGCCGTCCGCAAGCGTCGCATAGTCGGGGATGAAGGCGCTGAATCGGCGGACGGCCGGATAGCCCGCGGTGTCCGTCTCGAGCTCACAGGTCGCCGTCGCCGCCTGGGCCAGTTCGCCCAACAGCTCCTGGAAATGACGACTGCGGTCTTCCGGCAGCAACTCTTCGTATTTCTTACGGAAGGCGCCGACGGCAGGGCCGAAGGTCATCTCCGTGACATCGACATCGGCCGAGCCGTTTTCACGCAGCCTGATCACGTAGTCGCGGCAGGTCTTCGGAACGAACGCAGGGGCTTCGGGTACAAGCGCGACCGCACCCGTCTTCGGATCGAGATAATGGCAACGCGCATAGGGCGTGGCGACAATCGGCGTGTACTCGTTCTCGGTGCCGAGGAAATAGGTCTTCGTCTCGCCGCCCATCCACAGGAAACCACCCGTACGGACCGACACGCGGCAGAGTGCGGAGGAGAAGATGCCGACGTCCGGCCGGTCGACGAGATCAAGCTGCGTCAGACGAGGATCGCGATCGACGTCATAGGCTGCGAATACGATGTCCGCCTTGAAGCCCGCGCCCTTTAGAAGCGCGCACAGCGTGCGGACGTAGTCGAGACGAGTCGCATAGCGCTCCTTCAAGATGACGGACGGATCGGTGAGCTGCTGCGACAGCGGAACCTCGTAGAGTCCGGGACCGGCCAGGCGGATGTTCTTGGCCATCCAATCGCGGATCGCGCGGATCGTCTCCGCGGGATCCTTCCATTTCAGCTCGGACGCGAACAGTTCCTTCAGACAGGATGAGGACACCGCATCGACAGCAACCGCCAGCTGAAGGCGCCTGGCTGCCATCCGGAAGTCGCCTGCGGACAGCGTGCGGCTCTTGCGCCAGAGAATGCCCTCGGGCTGCATCGGCTCGGACATGATGCGCGTCTTGGGTCCCTCGTAGGAAACCGCCTCGCAATCGCCGAAAGGATGCTCGACGGACAGCTGATAGAGATCAACCGGGTCCGTCGCGTCAAAGAACCAGGTGTGGTAGAACGGGGCCGGCGCATTCGTGACCGTCGTGACTGTCGTGTAGGTGATGACACTACCCACTTCAACCGACGGCAGATTGACGATCAGCTGTTTCGACGCAGGGTAGCGCGGCGCGGTCGAAGCCCAGCCGCAGTCAAGGATGTTCTGCTCCTTCTCGCTCAGCACGGAGACGCTGCCGTTCAGGTTCGAGACGGTCGCGGAAAGGACTTCGACGTTCTTCCAGGTCGGATTGAAGGAGAACTTCAGTTCGGACGACTTCTTCTTGCCGTCGTAGGTGAGGATCTGCTTCTGGACGGTGTTCGTCACGCACCAGCTGTAGGCGTCTTTGATCACGTAGCGGTCGCTCTGACAGAGACCGTGCACGTTGGCGTCCTGAAGCTTGTCCTTGCCGAAGACAGGACGCGCGCGCTCCGCCGCCTCGACGCGCTTGACGCTCTCGCGCAGGTCGAGATACTCCTCGGCGGACACCTCGACGGTGTTAATCGCGAGACGGCGCCGGACGGTCAACACACCGTCCTTCACCTCGAAGGAGCGCTTGAATTCGTGCGGTCCCTCCTGCGAGACCTTCTCGGGCAGGAACAGCGGCTGACCCAGCGAACCTTCGAGCTTCAGGGTCAGCGTCTCGTCCACGCACGCGGTCGAAGAGATGTCGAGCGGATAGCGACGCTTCTCAAGGGACGTGTTGCCTTCCAACAGCCAGTTCGCCGCACCTAAGGCGCGCGTGAACATCGGAACGACGAGCTCGTCGCGCGTTTCGCCACGCAACACCATCTCGGGCATCTTCACGTACATCTTCACCTTCAGCTGCTGCGCCGTATCCTGGAGATCCGCGGGCCGGAGGTCGAACTGCAGAAGCTCGGCGCCCGGGGAAACCGCGCGGACGATGCGTTCGAAGAGCTTGCGGCGCTCGTCGTTCTTGCGACGGAGAAGCGCGCCACGATAGACGTTGTCGTTGAGACCCGTGAAGACGATCTCGCTCTCAAGCAACATCGTGCCGTCCTTCTCAAGCGTCGCCGTATCCGTCGCCTTCACCGAATTCGCATCGGCCGGGGGGACCTGGGAGGTGAGGAGCGTCTCGCCCTTGGGGCAGGCGACGAGATAGGATCGGTCGCTCAGGTAAGCCGGCAGGAGGTCGCGGCTCGACTCGTCCGTCGGATCCATGAGGATGTAGCCGTCCTTGTTCGCACGCGGATCACCGGGCGCGCGGACGCAGGTGATCGCGTGGTTGAAGTAGGGCATCGGGACTTCAGGGTCCATCTTCGCGCCCGCGTGGATCAGCACGGGATAGGCCTCGAAACCGGCAATGCGCAGCATCGCCACGAGCAGCGCCGCCTTGTCGCGGCAGACGCCGTAACGGTTGTCAAAGGTCACGTTGACGTCATGCGGCGCATAGCCCGGCGAGGTGTCTTCCATCGTCAGCCCCATGTAGCGGATCTCCTGGGACACCCACTTGTAGATCTTCTCAATGTCGCGCCCGATCGCCTTGACCTGATTGGTGATCGCGGGTGTCGTCTTCGCGAGATGCGGACAACTCAGGTCCCAGTACCAACGCGACAGAGTCGGCCAGTCGTCGGCGGTCGAGACACGCAGGAGCTGCGCCTGCGTGTAAAACGGCGGCATGTCCGGTTCGGGAAAGGCCTGCGGCGAATTGGTGGCGCACCAGGAATGGAGGATGCGTCCGTCATCGAGCTTCAGTTCTTCATGGGAGACGTTGCCGAGGGGATTGCGGACGGCCCAACGCTTCAACGGACGCTCCGCGGGCGAGATGATGTCGACCTGGCCGTGCAGCAGCGGCGCCGGCAGCTCGAACAGGGCGAGATCGGCAAACTGGTCCTTTACGCGCGAACGGACGTTGCGGTTCTTCGTGCGGTAGCAGAGGACTTCACCG
>CALZAJ010000143.1 GCA_945613785.1 uncultured Verrucomicrobiota bacterium
GAGGACCGCGACGACGGACGAGTCGACGCCGCCCGAAAGGCCAAGGACGACTTCATCGTCGCCGACCTGCTCCTTCAGCTTCTCGACCGTCTCCTCGATCCAGCTCGAAAGCTTCCAGTCCGCCTTGCAGCCGCAGATCTTGAAGAGGAAGTTGCCGATGATCTGATTGCCGTACTGCGTGTGCACGACCTCGGGATGGAACTGGATCGCGTAGAACTTCTTCGCCTCGTTGCGGATCGCCGCGTAAGGGCAGTTGCCGCTCGTCGCGGAGACCTGGAAGCCCTCGGGGATCTTCGAGACGCGGTCGCCATGGCTCATCCAGACGATGAACTGCTCGGGAAGTCCCGCGAACAGCTCGTTGCCCGGGACCGTCGTCATCTCGGTCTTGCCGTACTCGCGCTCCGTACCGGGCTCAACCGCGCCGCCAAGCTGCTGGCTCATGAGCTGCATGCCGTAGCAGACGCCGAGGACCGGGACGCCCAGGTTGAAGATCTCAGGATCGATGCCCGGCGCGCCTTCTTCGAACACGCTGTTCGGTCCGCCCGAGAGGATGATGCCCTGTGGCATGTTCTCACGGAGCTTCGCCGCGGGCGTGTCGAAGCGGATGATCTCCGAAAAGACCTGCTGCTCACGAATGCGACGCGCGATGAGCTGCGTGTACTGAGAACCGTAGTCGAGAATGACGATACGCTGGAACTTGCTGTGATCGGTAGCCATAGTAGTTGGTTGTTGGTAGTTGGTAGAGGGTTGTGAGTAGTGGGTTGCGGGCGGGAGGGAGGCTAGGCGAGTCTGTTGAGACGATCGATCCAGAGGGTGCCGAGGTCGTGCTTGCGCTTCATGTGCTCCGTCGTCGCCGCGACAAAGGGATTCGTCTCGAAGGCGCCGCGGACGCCTTCGAAGTCCGCCTCGGTCGTCGCACCGAGTCCGTCGAAGCCGAAGCCCGTCTTGGCCGAGAGCGAGAACTCCTTCTTCGCGTCTTCGTACAGCATCCGGTCGAGACGCAGCACGGAATCCATCCAGCGACGGAGAATGTACACGAGATCGCGGTAGGTGACGGACCCTTCCGTGAGATTGTAGTAGCGCAGCATGAGGTCGTAGGCCCAGACCCACTCGTAGTCGTAGTAGCTCTCATGGAGCGCCGTGAAGCGCGCGTCGAGCTCGGCGCACGAGGAGATGGCGCCCGATTCGATGTCGTTGAGAATCGCCGACACGCACGTGTGCGGTGCGATGAGACCCGACAGGTCGACCCAGTCACCCAGTCCCACGGAGCCGTCGGGCTTGAGATGGTTCAAATAGTCGCCCTCGAACTTCTCCAGCCGCGAGATGAGCGAGTTGCCGAGGAACTTGTCGATCGCCATCCGATAGAAGTCGATGCCCTTCGCCAAGGCGCTGCTCGTGATGCGCGCGCTCTGATAGGCGTAGGTGTCGCTCGTCGCGCCGGAGAGCGACCGCAGGCTCTCGAGAATGCCGATGCCACGCACCATCTTGTCGATCGTGTACGGCGACAGCAGGTTGAAGTTGACCTTGTCGAGACGCCCTTCGGGCGCACGACGGTCGCGCTTCGGCCACTTCTGGACGTCGCGGATCGTGCCGACGGACCGAAGATTCACGCCCGGCACGAGATAGGTCACGCCCTTCGATTCGATCAGGTACGAGAACGGCAGGGACGACGTGTCGGGATGCGTCGTATGACGGCCCATCACCAACGAGAACGCGCCGATGCGGGCCGGCCAGAGGATGTACGAGTCGGACGTGGTCTTCGAACCGCGCTCCAACGCGCCCTGGTGGATGGGACCGAGCTTGTACATGTGGTTCGACTGGTTCGAACCTGAGCCCGCGTTCATGAAGCTGAACATGCCGGCGATCAGCAGCGTCGACTTGTGATGCGTGACCGTGAACGGACCCGCAAACAGCGCGCAGGCCTCGCCGTTCTCCTCCTGACAGTTGCAGAAGAAGAGCGAATCGCTCGCCGAATAGCCGTGGCCCAACTCGCAGGCCTGGCCGACGAAGCAGCGCGTCAGACGCGTCGCGTCCTCGACCTTCGAACCATCCTGGACGATGAAGTCGTCGGCGATCACGCCGCGTCCGATCACGACCGGAGAATCCGCCCGACTGACGAGCGTGCCGTTGCAGAGACGCGCCGCACCGTCCACCACCGCGCCGTCGCCGATGCGGACGTTGTGGATCAGTCCTGCGTCCATGACCTGCGCCCCGACGCCGATCGTGCCGCGGTCGGACGTGGCGGACGCCGCAAAGCGGTCGGCAAAGCCCTTCAGCTTCGCAACCAACGCGGGACGGTGACGGTAAATCGCCTCCAGATAGGCCTCGTGCGCGGTCAGCCCCTCATGGATCTTGACCTCGCGTCCGCCCGTCTCGTTCAGGACGGACACCTCGACGCCGTTGCCGAAGGCCGTCGGACCGTCCACGTAGATCTTGTCGACGTTCATCACCAGCGCGCCCGCGCCGATGTCGTAATTCGCCAGATAGCTGCGGACGTTCGCAATGCGCGCGTCGTCGCCGACCGTCACGTTGTGCAACGTCGCCTGGTAAAGTCCCGCGGGCTTCTTCACGCCGCCCGGAAAGGAGAAGTTCTTGGCGAAACGACCCAGACGGCAGGCGCCGGAGAAGGAGACGTCACGGACACGGTCGGCCGTGAAGCCCTCGGCGACCTCTACGGCCGCCCAATCCTCAGCACTGCACCCGTTGGACTTCAGCGCGGAGATCTCGGACTCGGTCAGCTTGCGAAAGGACATGTCAGCCCCCCCCCTTACCAGCTCAGGCGCGTCGGGACCTTCATCTCGGCCATCACGCGCTTGATCTGCTCAATCGTGTAGTCACCCGTGTGAATCATGCCGGCGACAATGGCCGCGTCAGCATGCGACTCGTTGAAGACCGTCACCAGGTGCTCCGGCTTGCCAGCACCGCCCGAGGCCACGACAGGCACATTGACCGCCTCGGAGATCAGCCGCGTGATGTCGAGCTCGAAGCCCGCACGCGTGCCGTCCGCATCGACGGAATTGACGACGATCTCGCCCGCACCGAGATCGGCCGCACGCTTCGCCCACTCCACGGCATCCATGCCCGTGAATTCGCGGAAGCCGCGCGTCGTGATCTCATAGCCGCTCGGACACTTCGGGTTGGAGCTCTTCACCGGATCCATGCCCAGGACGATGCACTGGGCGCCAAAGGCCTTCGCGCCGTCGGCAATGATCTGCGGATTCTTCACCGCGAGCGAATTGACCGAGACCTTCTCCGCACCCGCCAGAATGACCCGCTCCATGTCGGCGATGCAGCTGATGCCGCCACCGACCGCGAACGGGATGCGGATGGCCTTGGCGACGGACTCCACCATGCCGATGTCAATCGGACGACGCTCCGCCGAGGCCGTGATATCATAAAAGACCAGCTCGTCCGCTCCACCGTCAGAATACTTCACCGCCATTTCAACGGGATCGCCGAGATCAATGTTGTTCTTGAACTTGACGCCCTTCGTGACACGTCCGCCCCTCACATCGAGACAGGGAATGACGCGGCGCGTCAGGGTCGAAGTCTGAAGACTGACACGGGGAGACTGAAGCTCGCCACCTTCCAGCCAGGACTTGAGGAGCGCGAGGCCGACCTTGCCGGACTTCTCGGGATGGAACTGGCACGCCCAGAGGCTGCCCTTCTTCACCATCGCCGTGAACGTGACACCCGCATAGTTCGACGTCAAAAACGTATCGTCTGTCACCTCGGCATAGTAGGAATGAACAAAGTAGAACTCACCCGCATTCGCCATTCGACATTCTTCATTCTTCATTTGCGTCGCGTTCCAGCCAATCTCCGGGACCTTGCAACCGGAAACATCGGGGAAACGCACCACGCGACCGGACAGGATGCCGAGCGTATCAACACCGCCGTCTTCCTCGGAATGCTCAAAAAGAATCTGCATTCCTAAACAAATGCCCAGAAATGGCTTGGTGGCGGCAGCTTCTCTCACGACCTCGACCAATCCGAGCGACGTCAGGTTGTCCATCGCGCTCTTCGCCGCGCCAACGCCCGGGAAAACCACCCGATCCGCCTTACGAATCACCGCGGGATCGCTCGTCACAACCGCCTCGACGCCGAGCGCCGCAAAGGCGAGCTTCACGCTCGTCAGGTTGCCTGCCTTGTAGTCAATAATCGCCGTCATATCTGCACTTTCTGGGTAGGAAGTGCTATTATAGCAAAAATCACGCCGTCCCGACCGCGTTTTCCCCAAACATCCACCGCGTAGACGCGTAAGGGAATTGTTTGATTGCTCCGCTCCTCCGCCGAACCCGCCATTCCGCCTGCGGCGCAACGCAGAGAAGCAGAGAAGCAGAGAAGCAGAGTTCGGGACGGAGCCTGGGGCAACGTGCCGCTTCGACACGGCGCTACTTGTCCACGCCCTTCGGCTCGACGAAGCCGCGGACGGTCAGGTAACCGAGCAGCGGCGGACCCTTGAAGGCGCGACGGTAGATGCGCGCGTAAGTCAGCTCCTTCGCAGGAATCGTCTCGGCCGTTCCGTCGTTGAACACGATGACCGCGCAGGCATCGTCAAAGGGACACTGGGGACAGACCCCGCGG
>CALZAJ010000144.1 GCA_945613785.1 uncultured Verrucomicrobiota bacterium
GAATCGGGAATGACTGCGGAAAGGCATTCGCGCACACGCGCTTCGTCGCAGGGGACTGTCAGGATGTGCTTTCCGCGCATCCAAAAACGGCAGCCGCGGTTGAGAACCGGATAGTGGAATCCGCAACCCTGTTCGTCAATGTCTTCCGTCACGACAATGTCGGCGCCGGGGCGAAAGACCTCCGGATAGGAGTCGACAAGGTCTTGGCAGCTGGCGTAAAGGGCTCGTTTCTCGGCGGTGGCTTTGAAGTTGACATATTCACGGCAGGCCAAGGCGGGCAGGGAAATTGCGATGCAGAACGACAGCAGGACTTTCCTGTTTGAACGATCAAGAACCGAAGCGAGGAGAATCGCCGCGGGCAGATGGAAGGTCCACGTATAGTATGTGGCATAACGGCTTGGGGCCATCATGGCTGGGATCAGGGCGGCGAAGAGAAGGGCGAACCAGAAGCGCCGTGTCGGGCGGGGCTGGCTTGCGGCGGCTATGATCGCTGATGCAAGCAAAAGGGGAAAGGGGGATAAGTCCGTCTGATAGGCCTTGAGGATGGCACCGAAAAAGGGGATGCCGTTGGCGCTTGTGGCGTTGTTGTGCTGATAATAGGAACCTATGAAGGTGACGATTTCGTGCGTGAAGCAATAGTATGCGAGCATGGTCGCCATGGCCAATCCGAAACCCATTGCTGTCGCCACACCTGCTTTGAATATTTGTTTTCGGTCGACTGGATCGGCGGTTGCGAGAAGAACGATTCCGCCGATGAAAAGGACGGGAATGGTGGATGGCGAAGTCAGCAACAGCAGGTAGGCAAACGCTATCGGTGCGAACAGGGAGACTCTGCGGGTTGCCATCGGATCGGGTACGAGCGCATCAGCCAGCAGAATCGTGAAAAACATGGCCATCGTGTCTGGGCGCCCGTTGGTGACGATCCAGATCATGTTCCATCCGCACCAGTAAAGAACGATGAAAAGGCATTGTCCGGCGGAGGTCGCCAGGATGCCCCGCCGGGTGAGGATGTGGAGCGCGGCAAAGGACGAAAGCAACGCGAAGAGCAGAGGGAGGGCACAGGCCGAGGCATGTGATGGACCGAAGAGCCAGAACCAAAGCGTTTCGACGAGCGGGAAAAGAAGATTGTAGGTGCAGGCGCAGACATAACCGTAGTTTTCGCCGCGCATGATCCAGTTGGCCGGCTTGTCCGCGAGGACGATTTCATCAAACCAGGGGACGGTCGTGATGCCGGAGAGCAAAAACACGGACGCACCCAAAAGGGTCGAAAGTAGATAGGGAGTGAAAAACTTAGAACACAATTTCATGCGCTGAATTATAGCATAAAAGCGGGACGCTCAATTGATGACGGGCCCCGAAATGTGATAAAATACCAAACAAATGAAAATCTCATTCGTCATTCCGTGCTATCGATCGGAGAAAACGCTTGCTGGTGTCATGGACGAGGTCCGTTCGGCACTTTTAGCGCACCCAGAAGTCGAATATGAATGCATTTTGGTGAGCGATCAGTCTCCGGATGATGTGTGGAGCGTCATCAGTCGTCTGCATGACGAGGATCCGGTTCGTGTGAAGGGATTGGAACTGGCGCGGAACTTTGGGCAGCATGCGGCGCTGATGGCCGGATATGCGCACACGACGGGGGACTATGTCGTGTCGCTGGATGATGACGGGCAGACGCCGGTCGAGGCGGTCTGGTCGCTCATCTCGAAGCTAGAAGACGAGAGGCTTGACATCGTCTACGGATCGTATCCGGTGAAGAGACATAGCGGGTTCAGAAATCTGGGAAGCCGAATCAACGACTGGATGGCCTGTTGGCTTCTGGACAAGCCCAGTGGATTGAAGGTCACGAGCTTTTTCGTCGCGCGGCGGTTTGTCATTGACGAGATGTTGAAATACGCCGGACCATTTCCGTACGTCATCGGGCTTGTCCTCCGGGCGACGCGGAAGGTCGCGAATGTTCCGGTTGAACACCGCGACCGCGCGGAGGGCGTGAGCGGATATACCTTTGCCAAGTTGCTGGGACTCTGGATGAATGGATTTACGGCATTTTCCGTCAAGCCGTTGCGTCTTGCGTCTTTTGCCGGCATCCTGTGCTCGCTGTTGGGATTTGGCTTTGGCGTTTGGGCCGTCATCAACAAGCTGTTCATCAACCCGGATGCGCCGATCGGCTATAGCTCGCTGATGGCCGCTGTTCTTTTCATTGGCGGTGTGCTGATGCTCGTCCTTGGACTGATCGGCGAATATGTCGGGCGAATCTACATTTGCATCAACCAGTCCCCGCAGTATGTCGTTGGCAGGAAACTTGTCTGATGGACATCGAACGACTATCCTGGGACAGTGATTTCTTCGGCTTTTCAGTCGGGCGTGTCATTGTGTCGGAAGATGATGCGCCGGACGCCAAGAAATTGCGTAAGTCGATTGAGGAACTGAATGTCGAACTCGCCTATGTCTTCCTGCCGGGCGAGGCGGATGCCGGCCAGGAATGCCATCGGGAGGCCCTGGTGTCGATGTCGGGGAAACTCGTTGATCACAAAGTGACGCTGGGCAAGCGATTGGAGCCGCGATCGGACGAGCCGGCGGATGTCGTTTCCGCGACATCTCTGACGCCAGAGATTGAGTCGTTGGCGTATGGAAGCGGCTGGTGCTCGCGCTTTGCCGCCGAAGACCGGTTGCGTCCGTTCTTCCGTCCGCTATACCGCCAGTGGCTGCAGAACGATTTCCGCGATGGGAAGGTTTTTGTCAGGATGTCGGACGACGGGATGCCGATTGGTCTTACGACTGTTTCGGTCTGCAACGGCATCGGGCGCGTTGGGCTGGTGTCCGTTGATGCAGGCCATTGCAGACAGGGCGTGGCGTCCGCATTGCTGTGCGCTGCGGAAGGGTGGCTGTTGCGGCGAGGCGTGCGCGAATGCCGCGTTGTGACGCAGTACGGCAACACCGCTGGCATGGCCCTGTATTCGCGGTGCGGCTACGAGGTGCTTGCACGGCACGAAGTCTGGCATGTGTGGAGGACGGCCTCTTCGTGACTTACGATTGCATTGGCTTCTTTACCAATCTGAACGTCTGGAAGTCCGGCCGAACTCGTAGGCGGTGTCGGGAAAGAGAATGTTGTGGATGATGTACTTTGCGTATCGAATCGCGCGGGCTGCAATCTGGAGTTTCGCGCGGTTGAGATTCAAGCGCTTCCGCAAGCACTCGGATATGGATGGGGTTTCTTTTGCCGCAGCATGGCGAGGGCGCAGCAGATTACTCGGAGCAGGTAGTTGCCGGTGATCCAGAAGAGCATTGACTTGAGCGAAGTGACATTGTGGGTGTTCAGGAAGTCCACCCAGCTTGACGGCAGGTAGGGATCGAAGTAGCCGTGCCCCGTCACGAAGAGAAGCGCGGCGGGGTAGACGAGGATCACGGGCACCATCCACTTGAGAAAGCCGTACTTGAACGCTGCCAGTTCGCTGGTCGTGTAAAGACTCGAGAGCCACATGAGGGTGGGAATGACGACCATCCACGGAATGGCCCACCAGTACGGCGCGTAGGTCTCGCCGTGCGGGAGCCACAGCAGAATTCGCTCGCCGAAGAGCCAGAAGAACGCCGCGAGAAGGGCGTTGCTGGCGATGATGACGAGCGAGGCCTTGATGACCAGCGGACGGCAATCCTTGCCTTTTGCCGCGAGGTCGGCCGCATAGGGAAAGATGGTGAAGGCGAGGGCGGTCGCGAGGAACCCGGCGATGTCGGAGAATCGCGTCACCATGTAGTAGGCGGCGGAGTCAATTTCGGGGAGCCGCTGGCGGAGAATCGTCGTTTCGACGAGGTTCGCGAATCCTCCGGCAAGAGACCAGATTCCCAGTAGGACGAAGACGGTCGCAAAACGCCTGACGATTTCGCGGTTCCAGTAGGGCTCGGCGGTGACGGAGAGTTCCTTGCGGAGGGCGATGACCGAGCCGACGATGCCGAAGGCGGAAGGGGCGGTCTGGCCGACGAAATAGCCGGTGAGGGCGCGGAGCGGCATCGTGACGAGCATTGTCAGGAGCCGCACCGGTGCGCCGATGAGCGAGATGAGTGAGTTGGCCTTGAACTTCTTGAGCGACTGGAGCGCGTTCGAGTAGATCGGCGAGACGGTACCGAAGAAGGACGAGATGAGGATGACGATGCCGAGCGAACCTTCGGCGACGCGAATGCGTTCGAGGTAGGCGGGAAGGACAATTCGGCAAATGACGATGGCGAGAAAGAGGAAAATCGCAGTCGCGATGAAGACGCCGCGCATCAGGGTCTTCAACTGGCCGAACTTGCCCTTGACGGCGAGGGAGGTCAGCTCGTTGCGGAAGGTCGAGGCGAAGACAGCGATGGGAATGGCGAGGAAGTTCGCGAACTGAGAGAGGGGCATCACCGCGCCCAACTCGGACGGCTCGACGTATTTAGGGACGAGCCACAGGCCGACGAAGACGTTGAGGCCGTCTGCCGCGCGCATCGCGAGGAAGAGCATCAGCGAATACCACCAGAAGTCGCCGAGCTTGGCGTGAAGGCGTTGGAGAAGGTCTTTCACGGTACGACCTCAACTCCGTATTGGGGAAACCTGTGGTC
>CALZAJ010000145.1 GCA_945613785.1 uncultured Verrucomicrobiota bacterium
GTCGCTGCACTTGGCGTTGGCCGGACCGCAATCGGTCACTGTAGCCTGCTCGGACAGGGCCTTAACGAGGACGGACTTGAGGTCAATTCCGCCGTGGTCGGATGCAATCGAGATTTTCATCGGTACTCCTTGGTGGTTAAAAATGAAAGAGTATTATATCAAAAAAGACGGCCTTGCCGCCCAGGGAAATAAAAGAAACGGGCACGGAAAACCCGCGCCCGAATCTCATGCCAATCAGCAATCGGACTTAGTTCGCCGGAGCGGAACCATCGTCGCCATAGCCCTTGGACTTGAGGTACTCGACGACCTTGCCGACCGTCGTGAGCTTCTCGGCGTCCTCTTCCGGAATCGCCGCGCCAAATTCTTCTTCGAACGCCATGATGAGCTCGACGGAGTCGAGGGAGTCAGCACCGAGATCGTCGATGAACGAAGCCTCGGAGGTCACCTGTTCAGCGTTGACGCCGAGCTGTTCAACGATGATGTCTTTCACGCGTTCTTCAAGCTTACCTGCCATTTTAATTTCTCCTTTGTTATGGATGGGTGTAGTATACTAAATTTTGTCCCTCGTGTGCAAGGGGGTCCGTTAGCCAATCATGCCGCCGTTGACGGAGATGATCTGACCCGTGATGTAGCCGGCCTCGTCAGAAGCGAGGAACACCGCAGCGTTGGCGATGTCGTTGACCGTGCCGAAACGACGGAGCGGGATCTGCGCCTCGTAGTTCTTCTTGACCTCGTCCGGAAGGACGTCCGTCATCTTGGACTGGATGAAGCCAGGAGCGATCGCGTTGCAACGGATGTTGCGCGAACCGAGTTCCTTGGAAACCGTCTTGGTGAGCGCGATCACGCCGCCCTTGGAAGCGGTGTAGTTCGCCTGACCGGCGTTGCCCATGATGCCGACGACGGACGCGAGGTTGATGATCGAACCGCCGCAGGCGTTGCCCTCGGCATCCTTGTTCTTCATCATCGGACGCGCCACGGCGCGGGTGAAGAGGAACGTGCCCTTGAGGTTGACGTTGAGCACGGCATCCCAATCCTCATCGCTCATGCGCATCAGGAGACCGTCCTTCGTGATGCCGGCGTTGTTGACCATGATGTCAATGCGGCCGAAATCGGCGAGCACCGCCTTGACGCACGCATCGACCTCGGCGGAAGCCGCGACGTTCACGCCATAGCCCTTCGCCTTGACGCCCTTGGACTCGAGCACCTTGACCGTCTCGTCGCACCACTCGGCCTTGAGGTCGCAGATCGCGACATCCGCGCCCGCCTCGGCGAGCTTCGTCGCAATCGCCGCACCAATACCACGCGCGGCACCCGTAACGACCGCGACCTTACCCTTGAGATTTGCCATTGTCTTGTTCCTTAG
The DNA here is from genome assembly GCA_945613785.1 of uncultured Verrucomicrobiota bacterium. Classification (GTDB taxonomy): domain Bacteria; phylum Verrucomicrobiota; class Kiritimatiellia; order RFP12; family UBA1067; genus UBA1067. The sequence goes on from CALZAJ010000145.1 coordinate 1,364, forward strand.
TTTGAGATGGTAGTTGTTGACAGATGTCCGTCGGAGACGCCGGGGTTAGCCGAGCGCCGCCACCGTGGCATCGAGAGAAGCGAGATCGCCGACGTTCGCCGTCTCCAGCGCGGGGTCGATCTTCTTGATGAGGCCGGAAAGGACCTTGCCCGGTCCGAACTCAACAAAGCGCGTGCAGCCGAGGGTCTTCGCCGCCTCGACGTCTGCCGCCCAGTTCGTCGTGCCCGTAACCTGCTCGAGCATCGTCGCCTTGATGACGGCAGGATCGGAGGAATGGGGCTGGCCCGTCACGTTGGAAAGGACGGGGAACTTCGGCGGATTGAAGGTGATCGTGTCCAGAACCGCGGCAAGCTTCTCGCGCGCCGGCTGCATGAACGGGGAGTGGAAGGCGCCAGCCGTCGCGAGCGGAATCGCACGCTTGATGCCGAGCTCCTTGGCGACGACCGCGGCCTGCGCAATCGCATCCTTGGAACCGGAGAGAACCTGCTGGGCGGCCGAGTTGATGTTGGCCACCGTGCAACCCGTCTTCTCGCAGAGCTCCTTGAGCTGTTCGGCCGAAGCGCCGACGATCGCGATCATGCCAGACGGCGTCGCCTCGCAGGCCTCCTGCATGTAGCGACCGCGGGCCTCGAGGACCTTGAGCGTCGCATCGAAATCCAACACGCCAGCCGCACAAAGAGCACCCCACTCGCCGAGCGAAAGGCCCGCCGCACAAGCGAACGGCGTCGCACGCTTCTTCTGAAGCGCGAGATAGCCCGCATAGCTCGTCACGAAGATAGCAGGCTGGCAGACGTTGGACTTGGTGAGCTCCTCGGCCGGACCCTCAAAGCAGATCTTCTTGAGGTCGAAACCCAGAACCGCATTGGCCTTGTCAAAAAGCGCCATCAGCTCGGCATCCGCCTCGGCAAAATCCTTACCCATGCCAGGCACCTGTGCGCCCTGGCCCGCAAACACGCAGCAATCAGACATTTTTCGTCTTTCTTTGATTCGTTATCGATGATTAGAAATTACCGTTGACAAACGGGAGAACCGGCACCGGAGCCACCGGAATGATGTTCAGCACGCCGATCTGGACGCCCTGGAAACGAGCCGCGCCGTTGAAGACGCCAATCTGGACGCCATGGCCCATGTCGCCGACGACGTTGACGACGCCGAGCTGAAGGCCATAGAGACGCTCCGTGTAGTTGACCGCACCCCAGGACCAGCCGTGAAGTTCACTCACGTTGATGTTGGCAAGACCGAGCTCGAACGCCGTGCTGACGCCCTTGTTCCAGTTGAACGCACCCAGCTGGAAGCCGTCGAAGGTGCCGTTGAAGTTGAACGGAGCGATCTGGCAACCCTTGAAGGAACCGTGAACGTAGTTGCCGAGGCCACCGAGCTGGAAGCCGACCGCGTCATTGAGGACGACGTTGCCGAGGAAGCCGATCTGGGCACCCTTGAGGTCGGTGTTGACCCAGTTGACCGTCTCCAGCGCGAAGCCCGTCATCTTGTCACCCGTGCGGGCGACGAGACCGAGGTCAAAGCCCGTCATCTCGTGGCAGTTCGCATAGAAGAGGTTCCAACGGAACGCCGAGACGTTCCACGTCACGTCATCGACCTGCTGAGCCGGAAGCTGAAGCGGATCGGCAATACTGACCATCACAGGCGTGACAGGATGCTCCTTGGCTTCCGTCGAGAAGTCCTTGGACTCCAAAGCAACTTCCTGAGCGAAGGTCGAGAAACCGACGAGTACGGCCGACAGCAAGACGACATGAGACTTCTTCATATGTATAGTGCTCCTTAACTAGACAATGGGCTTATCCCATCGTGTGATTTGGTATTTTCTCATATAAGCGGGGGAAATTCAACCGAAAATGTTCGCCACGCCAACGGACTTCAGCCCCGAACGAACTCCTTCAAGTAGTCATCAAACGTCCATGAAATCGCGGTTTCTTCGCCTTTTCCCTTGGAGACCATGACCAAATCGGGGTGACGAATGCCATTAAACCAGCTCTGCTGGGCAAAGGAGTAGCACCCCATTCCGCCAATCACGACCTTGGCCCCGACCTGAAGCGGACGCGCGAACTCATACTCGCCGATCACATCGCCCGCCAGGCAGCTCACCGTGCCGAGAATCGTCTTGCGGCCGCCCTTCTTTTGAGCCGGCGCCAGAATCTCGGACTTCATGTCGTAGATAATCGCATCCGTCGCATGACAGACGAGCGACACGTCCAGGACCGCAATGTCCTTCTCCCGGTGAATGACATCCAGAACCTCGGCCTCGATCGTGCCGGAATAACGCACCAGGTACTCGCTCGGTTCGATGAAGACCTCAAAAGCGCCCAGCGCCTTGAGTCCCTTCATCGCCGCAATCGCCTGCTCCGTCGCATAACCAGGCTGGTTAATCGTCTCGCCGCCGCCCAGGTTAATCCACTTGAGCGCAAGTGGCCGAACCGCCAGGAAAGCCTTCAGCTGACCCGAAAACCGCTCGACCAGCGTGGCAAAGGCCTCAGAATAGCCCTCGCACAGCGCATGGACATGGAGGCCATCCAACGACGCAACCGCCTCGGCATTGGCCGGATCGGCGAGAAACGCGCGGAATTCCTCCGGCAGGACGCCAAACCGCGAGTCCGGACAGCAGGGATCGTACTTGAGGCAGTCCGCAAAGGAAAAACCCGGATTGATCCGCAGGCCGACGTGACAGCCCGCAGCGGCCGTCTCAGGGCCAAAGGCCTTGAGCTGCGCCAGGGAATTGAAGACCACGTGCGTACAGACGCGACGGATCTCCGGCATCTCCTCGGCCGTATAGGCTGGCGCATGCACATGCACGTCACGCCCCATCAAGGCCCCGAGCTTCGCCTCAAAAAGACCCGAGGCCGTCACGCCCCGAAGGTACGGTGCGACGGTGGAGAAGGCCGGCGGACACGGAAAGCCCTTGAGCGCCATCAGCAGCCCGATGCCGAGCGCATCCGTGTTTGCCTTCGCAACGGCGAATGTCGCTGCCAACGCGTCCAGATCGATCTTGTATTTCGCCATGGACGGGATTATAACAAACCCCGTCTCAGTGACGCAACTTACGATGGTATTCCTGCAGCGAACACACCGCGAACTCGCCGAACTTCTGGTAGTCGTCGAGACCGAGGAGCGCCGCCTC
>CALZAJ010000146.1 GCA_945613785.1 uncultured Verrucomicrobiota bacterium
TAGAACTGAGGTCTCGGTTCCGATTACCTACAAAGGCTTTTCATTTGAGCAAAATCTTCGTATAGATTGCCTCGTTGACAATTGCCTGATTGTTGAATGTAAAGCGCTGGACGAGGACAAGGTCGACATGGTGCGGCACAAGGCGCAGCTGCTCTCCTATATGAAGTTAATGAACATCCCGCTTGGTCTGGTCGTCAATTTCGGAGATTACCGGCTTGGGAAGCGCGGAATCGCACGGGTGATCCTCAAAGGTGCGGATGGTGATGCGCCGTTTTGATTCGCCAGAACTATCACATCGATGCGAAGCATCTGCGTTCTATCGGCATTTTTGGTATCATATTGGTGATAGGGGAAAAAGGAGGATGATATGATGAAGGGGATTCTTTCGGTTGTGATGGCTTGCTGTGCGCTTGTGGCGTCTGCAGGTGTGGAGACCGCGCTGAAACAGGCGCGGAGCGTTCATCTGTTCTATTCGCCGTTGGCAGATAAGGCGATGGAAGCCCGTGGGACGGTGACCGTCACCGAGACACAGGACCAGTCCTATTTCGCCATCCTGTGTTTCGACCGCGGCTACTGCGGGATTCAGGATCTCGGACACGGACAGCACATCTTCATCTTCTCCGTCTGGGAGCCAGGCGATTCCCATGACTTCTCCGCCCGCCAGGAGGCCGTGGCGCCGGACCGCCGCGTCCGCGTCCTTTCCGTCGGACCCACCACGAAGGCCTCTCGCTTCGGAGGCGAAGGAACCGGCGGCAAGACCATGACCCCGTTCGACTGGAAGGTCGGCGAGCCCGTCTCGGCGGAAATCAAGACCGAATCCGACGACGAGGAGGGATGGACCAAGTACACGTGCCGCGCGAGGCTCGGCGACGGACCCTGGCAGGATATCGCCGTCCTCTCAACCCTGGGCGAGTGCAAAGGACTCGGATCCATCTACTCGTTTGTCGAGGACTTCCGGCGCAACTACAAGAGCGCCACCGTCTCGCGCCGCGCCGAATTCAAGGACTTTGCCACGAAGGGACTGGGTCCGTCCCGATGGATCCCTGCCACATCCGCGGTCTTCTCGGCCGACAGCACGCAGACAATGAGCATCGATGCAGGCGCAACGTCCGCGGGGGCCTTCTTCCTCCAAACCGGAGGCGACACGAAGAACGAACACGTCCCTCTGTGGGGACAGGTAACCTTGCCGTCCGTCAGTCGCGATTGAACTTGCGGTCAAGTTCGCGCGTCGAGGTGAAGATCATGACCATCTTGCCGCGCGGACACACATACGGCATCCGGCAGGAGCAAAGCTCCTCCACCAGCTGCTTGGCACCCGCTTCCGTCAAGGTCAGCGACGAGCCCGCGAACGACTTCGCAATCGATTTCGCGACCAGCTCCTCCCGCCACCTGTCACCCCGCCTGGCGCCTGGCTCGGCCAGATCCTGAGCAATCGTCGAAAGGACGGCCGCCGGTGAACTCTCGCCCAGGATCTGCGGCACGGCGTCTACCTTGAAGGTGTCCTTGCCGAACTCCTCTATCGAGAATCCCATCGCCTCAATCGTCGGCAACGCGGTCTTGATGCGCGCAAAATCCGTCGGCGACATCCGAAGAGTCTCTGGAATGAGAAGCTCCTGTGAGGCGGTGCTGGTCCCCGAAGAGGCGTCGAGAAGTTGTTCGTAGGCGATCCGCTCGCGCGCAGCCCGCGGATTGATCGTGACCAGCCCCGCGTCCGTCTCAATCAACAGATAGTTCGAAGACGTGACCGCCAGGAAATTGAACCATTTCCACGGACGCGAAGCCGTCGAATCCGGCTCCACCGCAAATTCCACCTGGACCGGCGCCTGCTTGACGCTCTGCAACTCCGCCGCCACGGCGGGACGAGTCGTCGGCTGCACTGTCTTCTCAGGCATCCGCACGTCGTTCGTCGTCTGTCGCTTTTCGGACACCTCTCCCCGTCCGTCGTCTGTCGTCGGTCGCTTGTCGGCCTGTAACTCCGTCGGCTCGGCGGGACACGCCTCTGCCGGCCGCTCCGGCCGCTCCCCGACTGGCGCGCAGAGCGCCTGCTGAATGGCCGTCATGATGGCCAGCTTGACGGCCGTGTTGTCGCGGAAGCGGACCTCTCGCTTGGTCGGATGGACGTTCACGTCCACCTGCGTCGGCGGCAGGTCAATGAAGAGAATCGCCGCAGGGCGCACTTCGCCAGGCCGCCGCGGATAGGCCTCTTTCATCGCATAGGCAATGGAAGGGGCGGTGGCGGGACGTCCGTTGATGTAGATGTATTGGTCGCGTCGCGTCGGCTGATTGAGGTTGGGCCGTTCCAGAAATCCACTGACGCGGATTTCTGGGGCGTTGGGGTTGAGGGTGACTGGGAGCAGTTCGGCGAGGAAGTCTTTGCCGAAGAGGTCGAGGACGCGGTCAGAGAGAGTGGCGGCGGGGGCGAGGCGGTAGAGTTCGCGTCCGTCAATCGTCAGGCTGAAGCCGATCGCGGGATGGGCCAGAGCATGGACGATGAAGACCTGCTTGACGTGATTCTCCTCGGTCACGTAGGCGCGTAGGAACTTGCGTCGCGCGGGGACGTTACAGAAGAGGTCTCGGACCTCCACCAGCGTGCCGGGCGGACACCCCGCGGCGCTGACTTCGGCCAGTTGTCCCGCATTGACGACAACGAGGGTTCCTTCGTCCGATTCGTGACGGCGTGTCGTGATCGAGAAGCGGGAGACGGACGCGATGGACGGGATGGCTTCGCCGCGGAAGCCGAGTGTGTCGATCTGTTCGATGTCGTCGACGTCGAGAATCTTGGATGTCGCCTGTCGTTCGAGCGAAAGGACGGCGTCATCGCGCGTCATGCCACAACCGTCGTCCTGCACGGCGACGAGTTTGCGTCCGCCCTGCGTGATCGTGATACGGATGTTCTTCGATCCCGCGTCAATCGCATTCTCAACCAATTCCTTGACGACGGAAGCGGGACGCTCAACCACCTCACCCGCAGCGATCTTATTCGCAACGTGAATGGGAAGAACTCGGACATGGCCATCTCTGCGGATCATTGAGAAGCGAATAATTGTTTGGTTTATCTTTCTTTAGAAGTCCAGATTGATGTTTCTTCTAATAAACGTCGGGACGTCCAGGTCCTCGCCGTTCCACACGGTGGGTTCCGAGTTGTTGAAGCGACCGCGGCCCTGCGGACCCTGGGCGAGCGGATTGCGCGCCTTGCGCTGCTTCTTCGGTGTGATGGCGCTGCCGGTCTTGCCAGACGATTCGTCCTTGCCCGTCGCCTCGAAAAGCATCACGACGACGGAGAGACGACCCGAGAACGTTTGCTCGTCGTTGACGGTCGCGAGATCGAAGACGCACTGATCGCCAAAGGCCGTGCGAATGCCGTCCGCAATCTTGCCGATTTCCGAAAGCCGCAGGTCCTCTCCGGCAAGAACGCCGCAGAGGATTGCCCGGACCTCGCCCGAGCCCTCGGCCAAAAGCGGGGCCCGCGTCAGCGCGTCCACGGCGTCCGGCGCACGGTTCGGACCCTGCACGGTCACCGTCGCAAAACGGGCGCGACCCGCGCGTGAGACGAGATGGCGGATGCGCTCCGTGTCGAGCTTGATGTAGCCGGGCTTCTCAACGAGACGCCAGAAGAGCGTGACGCCGGAGGCCAACGTGTCGACCGCACGACGCATCGCATCTTCCATCACGTCCGCATCAGCCACCAGCTTGTCGAGCGGAATGAAGAACGTCGCACTCGCCTCTTCCTCGATGAGGGACATCACGCCGCGGGCGTTCTGTTGACGCGTCTCGCCTTCGAATGTGAAGGGCGTCGTGGCGAAGACGACGGACGGAATGCCGCGCGTCTTGAGGTGGCGGACCGTCTCCAGCGTCGCGCCACAGCCCGTGCCGCCGCCGAGACAGGTCACGATAACGGCCAGACGGACGCCCTCGAGCGACTCGTCGATGACCGCGATTGAATCCTCGGTCGCCAGACGCGCCGTCACGATGTCGCCGCCGGCGCCGCGCCCCGAGAGACGATCGCCGCCGAGCAGATAGAAGGGGATGTCGTCTTGGCCCGTCGAGGCGTCCGTATCCGCCGTCGCAAAGCGAAGTCCTTCGCCGAACGCCCGATTGACGCCGCGGGCGACGGCCGAACCGGCTCCGCCGATACCAAGAAGAAGCATGGGGGATTTTTCGTTCATTTCAGGAATCCTCCGAAGATCGCGCGGAAGAGAGACTTCTCTTCGTAGTTGCGGTGGGCGTACAACAGCGCGCCGGCCACCGAGGCAAAGGCCTCGGGATGACGCTCGTCGGAAAGTCCGTCGACATTGATCGGAACCCCCGTGCGGACCGGCATGCAGAGTTCACGCTGGATGAGCGCGTCAATGCCGCGCATGGCCGCGCCGCCGCCGGTGATGAAGGCACCGGCGTGGAGACGATGCAGGAGGTCGGCTTCCTCGAGCTTCTCGCGGAGAATGCCGAACAGTTCGCGCAGACGCGCGTTGACGACCGTGTCGAG
>CALZAJ010000147.1 GCA_945613785.1 uncultured Verrucomicrobiota bacterium
GTTGTTGCCACGCTGATGGTTTCGACCCTTTCGATGGCCGCCCAGTGCGAAGGACTCACCAAGACCGTCGAGGGCGGCAATTATTGTACGCAGCATAAGGGCAAATGAAGTACCACTGTCTTTGTCTGAGCCCTGCCATCGACGCCTCTGTGACGCTGCCTGAAGCGCCACGTGGCGTCGGTGAGGTGTTCAAGGATGTCCCAGCCGTCGAGAATGTCGGCGGCAAGGGACTCAATGTCGCGCGTTGGCTGGCCTTGCGCGGAGCCACGGTTTCCTGCGGCGGTTTTCTGGGCGAGGAGAATGCCCGTCCCTTTGAGGATGAATTGCGGCGGTATGGTATCCGTGACTGCTTCACCCGAGTTCCGGGAGCGACCCGTCGCAACGAGATGATCACGTGGCCCGGCGGTTCGTTCAAGGTGAATCAACCGGCCTTTCCGGGGCTGCGGGAAGAGGCGCTCGGTCTTGACCTCGACGAACTCGAGTCCGGTGATGTGGTCATCTTGAGCGGCTCGCTTCCGAAGGATTTCCCAGCGAATTGCTATGCGCGCATCATCGCCGCGTGTCACGCGCGCGACATCACGACGGTGTTGGACGCGAGCGGAGCCGCCTTGGCCGCGGGATTCGCAGCGCATCCGGATGTCATCAAACCGAATGCCGATGAATGTGAGGCGTTGGTCGGGTTTGTTCCGAAGATGCCGGCGGACTTCCGTCAGGTGACGCGTCTCCTCAAGGAGAAAGTCTCCTATCCGATCATTTCCGACGGTGCTCGTGGATGTTGGTTTGACGAGACCTTTGTTCCTGCGCCGTCCGTCTCGGTTGTCGACACGACCGCGGCAGGTGACACGCTTCTCGCCGAATGGTGTTTCTCGCGCGATCCTGTCCGAGCGGTTGCCGCAGGCAGCGCGGCCTGCAAGATGCCGGGCAGTCAGCCTCCTCCTCTTTCGCTATGACGACTCTCATACACAATGGAACTGTAGTCGACGGTACGGGAGCTCCCGCTTTTCAGGGAGACGTGCTCGTTGAGAACGATCGCATTGCCGACGTTATTCCCGCCGAGGCGGTGCGAAGTCTCACGCTGGTCGCGGACGAGACGATCGATGCCACGGGCAAGCTCGTGTCGCCCGGATTCATCGATGCGCATACGCACTCCGACGCCTATCTCGTGATCGAGCCGGACGCTCCCTCGAAGATTAGCCAAGGCATCACGACAGAGATCAACGGGCAGTGCGGTGGCTCGGTCGCGCCGCGCTATGGCGAAGCGCGCCTCAGTTCCGACTGGGCTTCGATTCTCGGCGACCGCCTCACTTGGCGATCGCTGTCGGAATACCGAGAGGTCCTGGCGGCCGCGAGACCGGCGGTCAACACCGTTCAGTTTGTCGGACACAACACGCTGCGCTCCTCGGTGGTCGGTTATGCCGGCCGAGCGGCCACGCCTGACGAGCAGAAGAAGATGGAATATCTGCTCGCGCGGGCGATGGACGAAGGCGGGTGGGGCCTGACGACCGGACTCATCTATCAGCCTGGCAAGTATTCGACGCCCGCGGAAGTCGAAGCCCTGGCTCGGGTCGCCGCGGCAAAGGGCGGACTCTACGCGACGCACATGCGTTCAGAGGGAGACCGCATTCTCGAGGCCATCGACGAAGTGATCGATCTGGCGAAGGCGACCGGTATCCGTTGTGAGATCTCGCATCTCAAGACGAGCGGGCCGAAGAACTGGGGCAAGCTCGATGACGTGTTGGCGAAGATCGAGGGTGCGATGTCCGAGGGATATCTTCTCGGCAGCGATCGATATCCGTTCTGTGGCGCCGGTACGGACCTTGATGTCGTGTTTCCGGATTGGGCGGGTGAGGGCGGTTGTCCCGCGGAATGTGCACGATTGGCGGACCCGGTCGTCCGTACGCGCATCATTGCCGAGATCGATGCCCAGGACCGTGATTGGTCGACGGTCATGATCGGTGGCACGTGGCATCCCGACACGAAGTCGTGCTCGGGCAAGACGGTCGCTGAGATCCTGGCGAGCCGAAAGGCCTCGTCGCCAGGTTCCCTCGTCTGTGAGATTCTCGAGAAGGATCTGTGTCGCACGGGCGCGTTCTTCTTCACGATGTCGGAAGACAACCTGGATCGAATCCTGGCGAAGCCGTGGATTCTTCCGGGATCGGATGCGAGTCTGCGCGCCCCGTGGGGTCCGCTTGGCGCCGACCATCCGCATCCGCGCGCCTACGCGACGATGCCGGAGTTCTATCGTCGCGTGCGGGCACAAGGCGTCTCGCGCGAAATGGCCATTGCCCGCATGACTTCGGCTGTTGCGGCACGTTTTGGCATCCGTAACCGCGGCGTTCTTCGGAAGGGGGCGTATGCCGATTTGCTCGTGTGGGATGCAGCGACATTTCGGATGAAGGCGACCTATCTTGAACCACATCAGTTCACGTCTGGCGTGCTGCTGACGATGGTGAACGGCATCGTGCCGTATCGCAATGGCGAATTCACCCACCGGCGCGGTGGCCGCTTCCTGGAGAAAATCTGATTGTGCGTCTCATGCCGCGGCTGTGGTATAATGTGCGGCAATCGAGAGGAGCGTAAGATGATTTGCAACGATATTCTGGAAGCGATCGGACACACCCCGTTGGTGCGGTTGCGTAAGATGGTGACGCCTGACATGGCGGAAGTGCTGGTGAAGTTCGAGGCCCTGAACGTCGGCGGTTCGATCAAGACGCGGACGGCCTACAACATGATTCTCGATGCCGAGGCCCGCGGACGCCTCAAGCCCGATTCCATCATCGTCGAACCGACGAGCGGCAATCAGGGCATTGGCCTTTCGCTCATCGGCGCCGTGCGCGGCTATAAGACGATCATCATCATGCCCGACAGCGTCAGTGAAGAGCGTCGGAAGCTGGTCCAGCATTACGGCGCGGAGGTCCGTCTCGTTCATGATGCGGGCAACATCGGCGATGCGATTGCCGAGTGCGCCGCGATGGCGCAGCGCATGGCGAAGGAAGATCCGAAGGTTTTCGTTCCCGAGCAGTTCTCCAATCCGGCGAATCCCGCCGCGCACCGTCACCATACGGCGCTGGAAATCATGGAGCAGGCCGCGCGTCCGATTCACGGCTTCTGTTCGGGCGTCGGCACGGGGGGGACGCTTTCGGGCATCGGCGAAGTGCTGAAGGCCCAGAACCCGTCCATCGAAGTCTGGGCGGTCGAACCGCAGAACGCGGCGATTCTCGCGGGCGGTACGGTCGGCACGCATCTGCAGATGGGCATTGGCGACGGACTCATCCCCGACAATCTCAACACGCAGATCTATTCGCATATCTGCGTTGTCACGGATACCGAGGCGCTGGAGACGGCCAAGGATCTCGCGCGTAAGGAAGGTCTGATGGCCGGCATCTCATCGGGCACGAACGTGTTTGCCGCGCTCAAGTTGGCCAAGCGACTGGGTCCGGGCAAGACCGTCGTGACGATTCTTCCCGATACGGCCGAGCGTTATTTCTCGACGCCGCTCTTTTCCTGAGACGCGAAGCTGGTCGGATTCCTTTCGTTCGTTCCGGCGCGGCGTTTGGCGCGGGCGAAGGCGGACTGAAGGGAGCTGGGGTTACAATCCGATGGCGGCTGAGGGGACCTGCCTTCCTGCTGTGGCGGGTGGGGATGGTCGCTTCTTTGCTGTGGCGGGCGAGGGCGCGCACCTCGTTTGGGCGGGTGGGGCGATTTGAGGTGCCATTTGAGTTCCCAGCCCAGGCGGCGCAGGAAGACGAGTGTGAGAAAAGCACAGGCGCCGAGCAGGAAGAGGAACGGTGCGAGCTCGACTGCGCGGCGCAGGACGGGGAGGGATTCCCAAAGGCCTTCGAGTGAGGCGCGAACGGAGCCGGACGTCTGAACGGACAGCTTTTCGAGTGCGCGGCTCCCCGCGTGAGGATCGTGGGGACGTTGATACTCGGCGGGTTGCGGGAGACACACCGGCGGCAAGGTGACGGGTGAACCATCGGGGAGGACGACCACGGGGAAGGCAATCTCATCTCCCGCGAGCGGAATGAAGGCCGCGAGTGTGCTGGCTGATTCCCACTGAAGCATGGCCTGAGTCTTTTCGGCGCCGCGTCCCTCCTGTTCTTTCACGACAATCATCGGGAGACCGGAATTCGGAATGGCGGTCAGCGGGTTGTCCTCGTCCGCCACTGCGGTCACACGGATTCCGCCGGCGGTCACGCGCCGTTCGAATTGAAAGCCGGCGACCGTGAGCTTGTCGTCCTCGCGGACCCAGCGTGCGAGTGCCGCGGTGAGTTCGGCACCCTGCGGTGAGGTCATCAGCGGGGCTGCATGCGAACCCGAGAGTTCGCCCGCGTAGGCGAGGGTTCGTCCGAGGCCTGCGCGGCGGAAGGAGAGAATGGGAGCGTTTTCCTCGTCGGCCGTGCTGACGGCGAGTTCGGATCCTTCGCGCAGATAGGTGAGATTGTAGCCGCCGATGTTCGGCAATTCGAATG
>CALZAJ010000148.1 GCA_945613785.1 uncultured Verrucomicrobiota bacterium
GTCCCTACTCGCTCGTCACGCAGCAGCCTCTGGGCGGCAAGGCCCAGCTCGGCGGTCAGCGTATGGGCGAAATGGAGGTGTGGGCTCTCGAGGCGTACGGCGTGGCCTACGCGCTGCAGGAGCTCCTCACGGTCAAGTCCGATGACGTCAACGGTCGTACGCGCATCTACGAGTCGATCGTCAAGGGTACGAACATTCTCGATTCGGGCATGCCCGAGTCGTTCTCGGTGCTCATCCACGAGCTCCGCGGCCTCTGCCTCGACACCCAGCTTCTGGGCGGCGAAGCCGAAGCCCGTCGTGGCAAGGTTGACGGTCCGGTTGCTCCAGCGGCGACCCCGGTGTCCGAGACCAAGGCGGCCGACGACCTCCTCTCGGGTGTTCTGAGCCTCTAATCTTCAAGGAGTTAACGGAAAATGAATCCTTACAACACTTCTGACATCTTCGGCGGCTCGTTCAACGCGTCCGCCCACTATGACGCCATCAAGGTCCAGCTCGCGTCTCCCGAGACGATCCGCGGCTGGTCCCACGGCGAGGTGAAGAACCCCGAGACGATCAACTACCGCACGTACCGTCCGGAGAAGGACGGCCTCTTCTGCGAGAGGATCTTCGGCCCGACGAAGGACTGGGAGTGCGCCTGCGGCAAGTACAAGCGCATCAAGAACAAGGGCATGATCTGCGACCGCTGCGGCGTCGAGGTGACGCTCGCGTCGGTGCGCCGCCAGCGCATGGGCCACATCGAGCTCGCCGTTCCGGTGAGCCACATCTGGTTCTTCAAGTGCAGCCCGTCGCGCATGGGGCTTCTCCTCGACAAGACGACGAGCGAGCTCGAGCGCGTCCTCTACTATCAGGACTGGATGGTCGTCGAGCCGGGCGACACCCCGCTCAAGGAAGGGCAGATCCTCACCGAGCAGGAGTATATCGACGCCGGTGAGAAGTATCAGGACGGCTTCAAGGCCGAAATGGGCGCCGAGGCAGTCCGCAAGCTCCTCCGCAAGCTCGACCTCAACGAGCTCATGCGCGAGCTCGAGGATCAGATGGAGAACACCCGCTCCAAGCAGAACCGCAAGAAGATCGCCAAGCGCATGAAGGTGGTCGAGGGCTTCCGCGTCTCCAACTCGAAGCCCGAGTGGATGGTGCTGGACGTGCTGCCGGTCATTCCGCCGGAACTCCGTCCGCTCGTCCCGCTGGAAGGCGGCCGCTTCGCGACCTCCGACCTGAACGACCTCTACCGTCGCGTCATCAACCGCAACAACCGTCTCAGGAACCTCCTCGCGCTCAAGACGCCGGATGTCATCATCCGCAACGAGAAGCGCATGCTTCAGGAAGCGGTTGACGCGGTGTTCGACAACGGCCGTCACGGCCGCGCCGTCACGGGCCCGGGCAACCGTCCGCTCAAGTCGCTCTCCGAGATCCTCAAGGGCAAGACGGGCCGCTTCCGTCAGAACCTCCTCGGTAAGCGCGTGGACTACTCCGGCCGTTCGGTGATCGTCGTCGGACCTGAGCTCAAGTTCCCGCAGTGCGGTCTGCCGAAGGAAATGGCGCTGCGCCTCTTCGAGCCGTTCATCATCCGTCGTCTCAAGGAGCTCGGCATCTGCCACACGGTCCGTACGGCCCGCAAGATGATCGAGCGCCACGACGAGCAGGTCTGGGACATCCTCGAGGAAGTCACCAAGGACAAGACGGTGTTCCTGAACCGTGCTCCGACGCTGCACCGTCTGTCGATCCAGGCGTTCGAGCCCGTCCTCGTCGAAGGCAAGGCCATCCGCCTGCATCCGATGGTGTGTACGCCGTTCAACGCCGACTTCGACGGTGACCAGATGGCTGTCCACGTCCCGCTGTCCGTCGAAGCGCAGATGGAGTCGAAGCTCATGATGCTCGCCTCCACCTCGATCTTCTCCCCGGCTTCCGGCAAGTCCGTGATGACGCCGACCCAGGACGTGTGCTTGGGCCTGTACTTCCTCACGGTTCCGTCGCAGCAGGACAAGCTCGCGGGCAAGATCGCGGGCAAGACGGACATGTCCGGCGAGCACCTGCCGCTCTTCAACGACATCGCCGAAGTCGAATTCGGCATTGCCGAGGGCTGCATCAGCTACCACAGCCGCATCCGTTACCGCAACCCTGACTTCCAGACGACGGGTCGCCCCCACGGCGTCACCGACAAGCGCACGATCGAGACGACGGCGGGCCGCGTGATCTTCAACAACGTGTGGCCGGCCGAGATGGGCTTCTGGAACGACAAGTGCTCCAAGTCCACGATCGGTAAGCTGATCCTCGACTGCCACAAGGTGGCCGGTCATGATACGACCGTCGAGTGCATCGACAAGCTGAAGGCGCTCGGTTACGCGTTCGCGACGCAGTCCGGCGCGTCCATGGGCCTCAAGGACATGATCCGCCCGGCCGAGAAGGACGCCGAGATCGAGAAGGCGCGCAGCGAGGCCGAGAAGGTCCAGCAGCAGTTCCAGCAGGGTATCATCACCGAAGGCGAACGTCACAACAAGATCGTCGACATCTGGGCGGGCACGACCGAAAAGATCGGCGACCTCCTCTACAAGACGATCGACAAGAACATCAAGCCCGAGGACAAGAACCCGACCGAGCTCAACCCGGTCTACATGTTCGCGGACTCGAAGGCCCGTGGCTCGAAGCTCCAGATCCGTCAGCTGGCCGGTATGCGCGGCCTCATGTCGAATCCTTCCGGCGATATTATCGAACGCCCGATTACCGCGTCCTTCCGCGAAGGTCTCTCGGTTCTCGAGTACTTCATTTCCTCCCACGGTGCTCGTAAGGGTCTCGCGGATACGGCTCTCAAGACGGCCGACGCCGGTTACCTGACCCGTAAGCTCGTCGACGTCTCGCAGGACGTCATCATCTCGATCGAAGACTGCAACACGGTCAACGGCATCGAGGTCGAGGCGATCGTCGAGGGCGACGAGGTCAAGGTCACGCTCGGTGACCGCGTCCTCGGCCGTACGGCGCTCTATGAGATCCGCGATCCGAAGACGGACGAAGTGATCGTCCGTGCGAACGATGAGATCAACGAAGAGGCGTGCAAGCGCATCGACAAGTGCGGCGTCGAGAAGGTCTGGATCCGTTCCGGCCTCACCTGCGACGCGGAGCACGGTATGTGCGCGAAGTGCTACGGCCGCGACCTCTCCACGGGTCGCCAGGTCGAGATCGGCACGGCGGTCGGCATCATCGCCGCCCAGTCGATTGGCGAACCTGGTACGCAGCTGACGATGCGTACGTTCCACATCGGTGGTACGGCGTCTGCGACGGCGGTCAAGCCCGAGATCATCCTCAAGAACGACGGTATCGCGAAGTTCGTCGACGTCCGTAAGGTGCGTAACGAAGAAGGCGCAGACATCGTCCTTAACAAGAACGGCTCGCTCGAGATCTACTCCAAGAGCGGCAACAAGCTCGATACCTACCAGCTCCAGATGGGTACGGCGCTCCTCGTCACCGACGGCGCCGAAGTCAAGAAGGGCCAGAAGGTCGCGACGTGGGACCCGCACTCGGTGCCGGTTCTTTCCGAGGCGGCCGGTACGATTGAGTTCGCCGACTTCGAGGAAGACATCTCCGTCAAGACCGAGACCGACCGCACGACCGGTGCGAAGACGCTCGTCGTTCTCGATACCCGTGAGTCCAACCTCCATCCGCGTATCATCATCCGCGGCACGGCCGAAGACGGCACGCCGAACAAGATGCTCGATTCGCACGACATTCCGACGGGCGCGATCGTCATGGTCCGCGACGGCATGAAGGCCACGGCCGGCATGCTCCTCGCGAAGACCCCGCGTGAAGCTGCGAAGACCCGCGATATTACGGGAGGTCTGCCGCGTGTCGCCGAGCTCTTCGAGGCCCGCCAGCCTAAGGACGCCGCCGAAATCGCGAAGATCGAAGGCGTCGTCGAATTCGGCGACAATGTCCGCGGCAAGCGTTGCGTGCGGATCGTCGACGACATCACGGGTCTCCAGGAAGAGCACCTCATCCCGATGGGTAAGCAGATCGTCGTCTTCAAGGGCGACCGCGTGAAGAAGGGCCAGCAGCTCACGGAAGGTCCGGTCATCCCGCAGGAAATCCTTGAGGTCTCCGGTCCGCAGGAACTCGAGAAGTACCTCGTCAACGAAGTCCAGCAGGTCTACCGTCTCCAGGGTGTCGAGATCAACGATAAGCACATCGAGATCATCGTCCGCCAGATGCTCCGCAAGGTCCGCATCACGAACCCGGGCGACACGGACTTCCTCTGGGGCGAACAGGTCACCCGCCAGGTGTTCTTGAAGGTCAACGAGCGGATGATGGAAGAAGGCCGTCGTCCGGCGGAGGCTCAGCCTGCGCTCCTCGGCATCACCAAGGCCGCTCTCGAAACCGACTCGTTCATCTCCGCGGCGTCCTTCCAGGACACCACCCGCGTCCTCACCGAGGCCGCGACGATGGGCCGCGTGGACGAACTCCGCGGCT
>CALZAJ010000149.1 GCA_945613785.1 uncultured Verrucomicrobiota bacterium
ACGGGTCACCGCCGAGAACGGCAACGCGTTCATCGCCAGCGAGCCCTTGCCGATCTTGCGGGAGAACTCCTCGGCAATCATCCGCTGCGGCACGCTCATGCCATCACCAATGAAGAGGATCACGTTCCTTGGGGCCTCGGCGAGAACCGAGAGCGCGAGAGTCGCAACGGACGCACAGATGAGATTCCTCATTGTCTTGTATCTTTCCTTAAATTGACGTCAGAGCGTATTGAGACCCTTCGTGAGTTCGACGGACTGATCGCCGAAGACGAACTTGCCAGGAACCGGCGTGTCGACCGTGCCCGTGGCCTTGCCGTCCGTGAACTTCAGCTCGACGGTGATCCATCCGTCCGGGTGCGGATGCTTCGCCTTGAGGTCCTTGAGGTCGCCCGGACACGGCGCGACGAGCACTTTCTGGAAGAACGGCGCGTCCGACTTGATGCCGGCAAGGCCCGTCTGCATGAACCAGATCGGATGGGCACCCCAGGCGTGGCAGTCGCTGCGAGACTCGTGATCAGGCGTCTCGGGCGCTTCGAGGAGCGTCGTGACGCCCATCTTCACGTAATCGCGCCAAAGGTCGAGACGCTTGAGGAAGAGATCCCCGCGCCCCATCTTGAAGTACGTCTCAAAGAGATAGTAGGAGAAGTACACGGTCGTACGCTTCAGGTTCTTGTCTTCGATGAGATGCTTGAAGACGCCCTCGGCCTCGGCCTTCGGCAGGACTTCTGCGAGGATCGCGAGGCACTGCGCGTGCTCGGAGAACGTGTTCTTCTTGAGGTTGTCCGCGAAGAGTCCGTACTGCTCGCTCCAGAACGCCTTGACAATGGCCTGCTTGAGCTTCTCGGCCTTCTCCTCCCAGTACCGGGCCTGGAGCTCGTTGCCCATCGCACGTTCGGCCTGGATGGCGGACTGCATGGAGAGGAGCCAGAAGAGGTTGATCTCGCTGACGATGCCGTCGCCTTCGTGATAGCCCGGAACCGTGCCGTCATGGGACCAGCCGGTCGTCCAGTCCATGAACGACCAGCCCGGCGGATTCGCGATGAGTCCGTCCTTATTCTCGTAGTACTCGACGCCGGCCATCGACTTACGGAGACCGGGGATACGGGCACGGAGCCAGTCCTTGTCCGCATGGTTCATCACATAGTCACCGTACATGCAGAGGTAGCAGAGCGTGTAGGTGAGCGACTCCTGGAGTCCGCGAGTCGGGAAGTTCATCGGACACATGCCGTCGTCGCGCGTGTTGAGGTCGTAGAGCTCGATCGCGCGCTTGATCATGCGGTCATCGCGGGAGAGCGCGGAAAGGACGTTCAGCTGCACGCGCGTGTCGCCCGGATACATCTGCTGCTCGTAGTACGGACAGTCGAAGAGCATCTCGTGGTCGCACATCTGCATCGCGCGGGTGCAGATCTTGCGGATGCCCGCGATCGTGTCGTCCTGCGAAGTCGAGAATACGCTTTCCTGCTCAACCGGATAGCGGGATTCGACGAACTTCAGCTCGGAGATGACGAGCGGTTCGGATCCGGTGTCGATGTCGAGCCGGCACCAGCGTCCGCACCGGAACCACGGCGTAGAGAACGTGCCCTCTTCGCCGTCACAGACGAAGACATCGCCGTAGCCGTCGAGGTACTTGCCGACGAGCTGGTCACGCCGACCCTTGTGCGGATACTTGTCACCCTCCTTCTTGGGCTCGCGGGCCGATTCCGTCCACGTCCAGGAGACGCGCGCGCCCTTCGCGCCCTTCATCGTCAGCACTGGATAGGCGCAGACGTATTCCCCGCAATCGACCGCCACCTGGATCTTCGTATTCGCCGGGATCGTCAGCGATTCGCCCCGATCGTCAGGGTTCATCCCATCCCGCGCAAGAACGGAACGGTTGAACGCATCGACAAGCTCGTCCTTCGTTTCGGCTTCGGTGAAGATATGGTTGCTGCGCCAGGCCGCATCACGCGAAATCGCCACGACCCGAGCGGAACGCCCCATCAGCTCGGTCTGGTCGGGCAACTGGCTCGGGAAGAGCATCCAACCGCTCGTGCGACCGCCCCAGATGAAGGTGCCGGCGAGTCCAGCGGGCGCACGGACGACGACGGCCTTCTCATAGGCCTTCGGCTCGCCGACGTACGGACCGCGTCCGTAGATCTCGAACTGCGAACCCGTGCCCCAGACACCGTTGCCGGCGCCGATTGCGCGGACGCTTTCGAGGCGTCCCACCTGCCAGTCGGCCACACCGGTCGTCAACTGCTTGTCATAGGCCTCGTTTGCCTTGCAAATGAAGCCGCCGCGATAGGACAGCTGCGCGAGCGGACCGTGATCGCCAAGCTGCCAGACGACCGCTTCGAGAACATGCTCGCCCGGCTTCAGGTTACGGATGACATAGGTCTGGTACTGCCAGTTCTCGACCGTGCTGCGGTTCGGTCCGCGCGCGATGAAATCGCCATCGAGCGTCAGGTAAAAGCGTTCGTCGGCCGAGACGTCGAGGACGAGCGTGCCGTCCCCTTCCGCGACCGTGAAGGACTTCTTGAACTTGAGGAAACTGATGCTCGCGTTCTTGTCAGGAGCGGCGGTCCACTTGTCGGCGTACTGAAGGACGCCCGAATCACCCGGCATCCACACCCAGGCCGCGTGGTCGATCGGCTGGAGCTTGCGGACGTTCGTGTTGCCGCGTGACGGACGGGCATCGCGGAAGGCGCGCAGCGAAGCCGGCTTGGACCCGGAGGCGCCCGTCGAAAGATGGGACTGCAAGGCGGCGAGACGAAGCTCGTTCGCGCGTTCGGGGGACATCCCCTCGGGGCGATAGACGCAGGCCTTGGTCAGCGTCTCGTCGAGGCCGTAAAGCGAACCGACCCAGACGAGCCCCTGCAGGTAGTCGCCCTCGGTCTTGTTGAAGTGGAAGTCGGGCGCAGTGAAGAGGCGGTTGCGCTCGGGGCAGAACTCGGCGGCCGTGCCGGTCGGAATCACGCGGAAGCCGTATGTCTTCGCGAACTCGGCATAGGCGTCATGAAGCTTCGCATACATGTCGACCTGATCGAACCCGAACTTCTTGAGACGTCCGTCCCACGGCGGATAGCTCCAGGTCTCCTGCACGACGATCTCGGCCTGCGGCGCCAGTTCGCGGATCGTCTTGACGAGGTTGTCACCCCAGGGGTGGTAAGACGCCTTGTCCCAGCTCTTGTGGCTGCACTGCTGGAGGGTGACGACGTCCCAGTTGTCCATCGTCAACGCATCGGGAATGTTCGCCGCGCCCCGCTCAACCAGACGCTTGCCTTCGGCGATGCGATCGAAGCGATAGGGCTTGATGGTCGCGTTCGTCTGCGCGACCTCGACATTCTGCCAATGGCGCTCAAGCGAACAGCCGCCGATGTAGAGCGACGCCATGTCGAGCTTGCGGTTGTAGGCCTGGGCGATCTGAGGCGTCTGACACAGACAGCAGATCGAGAAGCTGTTCCCAATCATCAGCACCTTCAAGGGTTCATCAACACCCTTGACCGGCTTCTTGGTCTCCTCTGCAAAACCCGTCGAAACGACCAATCCTGCCACCGCGAAACAAACAGCTAGACTCTTTTTCATATCGTCACTCTATAAATCACTTGTAAAGGTTGACCTTCGTCTTGAGATAGTCGTCCTGAGCGTCAATCCAACCCTGGAACAGCGAGGACAGCTCGCCGCTCCGCAGCGTATCGCGGACCTCGGTCGAACCGTACAGCTTGTCGAGCCATTCCGGACGCGCACCAATCGTCACCTTCGTGCCATGGTGCTGCAGGAGCGCCGTAAAGATGAGGACGCTCGCCGTCACCGGATAATAGGTTCCTGGACGCGAAACCGCAAACAGGATGCCGTTCAGATTGAAGCCTGCGTAATGCCCGCCCTTCGGCGAGTAGCGATACGGACGCATCTCGACGCCACACGTATCCAGACCGACCCGCAAGGATTCCATGAGACCCTTCGAATCCATCCACGGCGCGCCGATGACACGGAACGCCAACGGACCGTCACGATCGCAGTCCACCGCGGGGTAGGCCTCGGTGAAGACTGTCATCGGATACGCGACCGCACTGTCCCAATTGCGGATCGCCGGACTCGGCGGCACGAAGTTCGGCCACGGATCGTGCATGTGATGATTCCACCCGTCAAGCTTCACGACATCGAGATCCAGGTCAAGCCCCTCGGCCTCCTTGATCCAGACGGCGCACTCGCCAGGCGTCATGCCATGGCAAAGCGGCACGTTGATCGGCGCGACGAAACTCGAGAATTCGGGGCGACGCATCGGACCGTCCATCACGTTGCCCATCGGCACCTGACGGTCCAGCACCGTCACGGGGATATTCGCCTCCGCGCAGGCCTCAAGCGTGTTCTTCAGCGTCGCCAGATAGGTGTAGCAGCGCACGCCGATGTCGCAGAGATCAATCACCATGCGGCCGATCCCCTCCAGCATCTCAGGCGTCGGCTTGCGGTG
>CALZAJ010000150.1 GCA_945613785.1 uncultured Verrucomicrobiota bacterium
CGTAGTTGTCTCCGCTCTTGAACCAGCCCTTTTCCGCGTAGCCCTGCAGCTTCAGGGCGGGCGCGTCAAACGTGTCGATGGTCGACCAGGGCGTGACCTGGCTCGCGGTGCCGCCGGTCGTCGAGGTCTTGTTCATTGTCGCGCCGGGAAGCCGCTTATAGGTGGAGATCTTCTGGATGACGGGGAAGTGCCGAATGAACGTCTCGATGCCGCGAAGGTGGCAGGCGGTGAACTTCAGCGCGAAGGGCTGCTCGACCGGCGTGGCCGTGCCGTTCTCGTCCACCCACTGCGCTTTTCCGTTCTTGTTGAAGCGCTTGAGCGTGTCCGTCGCCAGCCACCGGTAGATCTCAACGCGGTCCTCGGCCGGGATGTCCGGATGCTGCTGCAGCGGAATCTGCTCCTCGACCATGTCGATGCGCCAGGTGACGTGGGTCGGCGACGAGGTTGACGACTCCGCCGCGTCGCCGATGTCCTTGCACATCACCGAAAGGCGCCCGAAGCCTGGATCCGTCGGGTCGATGCGCGAGCCGACGAGCTCCATGTTGTCGGGAACGAACGCGGAAAGGTCGCCGATTCCCTCGAGGACCGACATCGGCCCCTCGACGTAGACGACGGACGAGTTGCCGTCGTCGCTGCGGACGGTTGACGCGCCGGTCTCGACGCCTTCGCCTTCTCCAAGGATGTGTTCGATAGCCATTACGGTGCGTAGGTCGAGGTGGTGTTCTTGTACGATTCGGCGCGGGCGAGACTCAGCTGCTCGCGGATGAGCTCGATCGCCCGCTGGAGGTCGCCGGAAATCTTGCGTTGGATGTCGGCCGTGGCTCTATCGGTCCCCATGAGGCCCATCTGCTGGAGGCGCCCGCGCGGACGCGATGCCTCGATCTGCCGGGCGAGGTTCCCGAAGTAGTCCTGGGCCTGTGAGACGCGGCGGCTTTCAATCTGGGCGGAGATGTCCTCTCTCTGGCGGGCGGCGGAGATCTGGTCTCCCTGGGCGCGGGCGGCGCGTTCGCGGGCGCGGGACATACGGTCCTCGTTGCGGTCCTTCGCGTCCTTCGCCATTTCCTCGGCGAGTTCCTTCTCGGCTTGCTCGAGCTCGGCCTTGGCCGCGTCTTCCTTGCCGCGCAGCATTTCGAGCTGGGTGTTCTCGGCCTCGTTGCGCTGTGCCTCGGTGGCGTCCGGAGCGGACGCCCGGCGCTGGGCGGCGCTGAACCGCGCATCCCATTCGGCGTCGGCGGCGCGCCGGTCTCGGTCCTCGGTGTAGGCAGACTGGGCGCGCTGGTCCTGCTTGTTTAGCGCGGCGTTCCGAGCCGCGGCAAGCTGCTGGGACGCGGAGGACGACTGGGACGGCTGGGACTTCTGGACGATCTCGATCTGCTTGCCGCGGTAGTCGGCCTCGCGCTGGGCGGTCTTCTGGAGGTCTTCAAGGGCCTTTTTCTCGTCTTTAAGGGACTCGATGCGCTTTTTTGCCGCCTCGATGACCTTGTCGTACTTCTCCTTATCGCCACCGTTCTCGATCGTCTTGCGCACGCGCCAGACGATGTACTCCTGGTTGGCGATCTCGCGGTCGACGTTTCCGATCTGGCTCGCCGCGCCGTTGGCCTTCGACTGGTAAATCGACTGCTCCTCGTCGAGCTTGGCGAGCTTGCGCTTCTTGTCTTCCTCGAAGTGCCTCCTGGAGATCTCCGCGTTCTCGGCGGCGAACTGGTCCTCGAGACGGGCACGTTCGCGCGGGTCCGTCGTGCCCGCGAGCTGGACTTGCCTGACCTGATTGCGCGAGGCGTCCTCCTGGGCACGGTCTTGCGACGTCTCCATCGTCGCGAGCGACGCGGCCTTGTTGGCGACGTCCTGCTCCTCGCGGAGGAGGGCGATGATCTTCTGGTGCTTGCCGATCATCGCGTCCGCCGCGGCGTTGAAGCCGCCGAGCCATGCGTCGAATCGCATCTGCTGGATGGCCCGGCTCGTCGCGGTGGCCATGTCGCGCAGCTTCTGAAAGCCGGCGACAAGCGCCATGACGCCGCCGACGACGAACGTGACCATGCCGAACGCGGCGAAGACCGAGGAGATTGTCGCGCGCAAGGCGGTGACTCCTCGTCTGATTCGTCCGAAGAAGCCGGTGATGCTCGCCTCTGCGGATGAGGTGTCCGCCGTGATCTTGACAGGCGCAGGCTGCTCGACCGGCTTCTCGATCTCCTTGCGCGTCTCCTCGACCTTCTGCGGGATCTTTTCGAGGTCCGATGTGTCGGCGGTGATCTTGAGCGAAACTCCGTAGTCTTCAGCCATTACGCTTTCTCTCCTTTGCGGCCTTGCGCTGCTCGTAGTCCATGCAGTTGGGGCGGAGGTCGTGACGGTCGAGGTAGGCGGCCGACAGCGCGAAGACGGTCGCGAGCGGCGTGTTCGCCGCGGTTTCCCAGCTCCAGCCGTAGTCGGCGCAAAGCGCCTCGGCGAAGTCCAGCGCCCAGCCCGCGCCGGTCTTCGTGTTTGAAATCTTGTTCGTGGTCGTATTCGGCGGCTTCACATAGGTCGTGAAGGCGTCCGTGCAGATGGCGTTGACGGCCTTTGTAAGAGGCTTCAAATGGCGTTTAACGCGGCGTGAAAACGCCTTGAAGGATTTTTCGTTTTCATTAAAGCGGCGGGACGCCGCTTCCCCTTTGAGGACGTAGGCGACGATAGCGGTGTCGGCGTCGGAGATAGGCTGACGCACGTCGACGCCGAGGGCGTCGAGAAGGACGGCTCTTCCGATCGTGAGCGGGCCGAGCCGCACGGGACGGCGAAACCAGCCCATCTCGACGGTGATCGTCGTCGGGAAGAACGCCAGGTAGTTCTCGATCGGAAGAGTCATCGTGAATCAGGTGCCGCTCTGGATGTCGGGGAACGTGCGGATCGCGCCGCGCACGAGCTTGACGTCGTCGTTCTTCTCGACGATGTCCCACTGCGTGACGACGCCGGTGACGCCGCCGATCGTCGTCGTCTCGCCGATCTCCTTGTCCGCCACCTTCGACTCGATGAGCGCCTCGAACGAGTACTCGTCGTGCTTGTCCGCGACGTAGACGGCGATGTCGTTGCCGTCCTTGTCCTTGAACACCTTCGTCTCGCCCTTGGCGGACTTGGTGGCACTCTGCTCGTGGACGCCCTCGATGCCGGTCGCCGTGACGCCGGTGGCGAGTTCCTTGCCCAGTACCTTTTCCATTGCCATGTTCTCTTACCTTTCTTTGTTTGTTAAGCGGTTCAGCGGTTGAGCGGTTGAGCGGACTTAACCGCTTAACCTCTTAACCGCTTAACCTTCTAAATCGTTTCCTTCGTGTCGAAGAAGACGTCACACGAGACGACGCCCTTGTTGTGCTGCGTAATCTGCGAGATGCCGCGGTAAAAGAGGACGCTCGCCATGCCCGGCGACTTCTTCCCCTGTAGGGTACGCGCGATCTCCTGCGCCATCCCCAGAAGCGTGAGGCCCGGGTTGTCCACGCGCGTCAGCGACGGCTTGTCGTAGCACCTGACGGCGATCTTCACGCTGTCCAGGAGAAGACCCGCGCCCTGCTTCACCGGTTCGCTGCCGGCGAACATCACGACGACGCAGCGCGTCGACTTGCCGAAATACGTCTCGATGCCGTTCGCGATGTCGCCGAGATCCTCGACGATCACCGGCGTTCCGTAGAGGTACGGGACTTCCGTCAGCATGTCCCGAACCGAAGCCATCAGCTGCTCGATGCTCATGACATCACCCCCAGCGTGTTGTAGATCTTCGCGGGCTTGGAGATCACCACGCCGTCAGACGTGTTGTCGATGGCCTCCGTGCCGTTCGCGAGCGCCCTGAGCCGCTCGGCCTGCTCGGCGGCGAGCTTCTCCCACGGGCTCACGTCGTTCTCGCCGCTGCCGCCCTTGCGGCGGTAGATGATGTCGAGGAGGAACACCCGGACGGCGTAGTCCGCCGCCTTGGCGTACCGCTCCGGGACCGTCCCGCCGAAGATGGACTCCGCGCGGGCGTTCGCCGAAGCGAGCGCCGCGCGGAAAGGACCTTCGTCGGCGATGCCGTCGTGGTCGTCGTCCAGGGCGGAGACGATCATCAGCTCCGGCATGTCGCCGACGATGTCCTGTATGGTCAGAGTCGTCATGTTTTGCGGTTAAGCGGTTTAGCGGTTAAGCGGTTCTGCGATTGTGCGGTTGAGATTCCTTAACCTCTTAACCGCTTAATCTCTTAACCGCTAAACCATTTCCTTACTTCTCCGCCCACGCCTCGACGTTCGCCGCGCCGCCCTTGTAGGCGAGGAACGGCAGCGTGAGGAAGCCCTCGCCGCGCGCGTGCACGCCGTAGAGGAAGTTGTTCGACATGAACACCTCCTGGTCCGTGTCCTTGTCCATGCGCGTCAGCTCGGGAAGCTTGCGCTTCTGGAGCCCGACGGCCTTGACGCCGTTCTTGTC
>CALZAJ010000151.1 GCA_945613785.1 uncultured Verrucomicrobiota bacterium
CGATGCCGTAGGACGCCTTCGCCGGATCCATCACCTGCATGTAGAGGATGCCGTCGACCGAGACGGCGATGTTGTCCTTCGTGATGCATTCCTGCGGCGGAACGTCAATCGCCTGCTCCTTGAGCGTGTGCTTGTAGGCGATGCGGTCGAAGAACGGCACCAGGATGTGGAAGCCCGCATCCAGCGTGCAGCGGTACTTGCCGAGACGCTCGACGATGTACGCGGTCTTCTGAGGGACGATGACGGCGGTCTTGAGGATCGTCACGAGGACGACGAACGCCACGATGCCAAAAAATACGAGAGCAGGACTCATCAGTTGATCTCCTTTACCTTGAATGTGAGGTTGTTCTGTGAAATGACCCGGACGTCCGCACCCGCGGCAATCGCACCGTCGGCCGTCGCCGTCCACTGCGCATCGCCGATCTCGACGCGCCCCGGCTTCGGCGGAGTGATCGCCTCCGTCACCTTGCCGAGGCGCCCGATGTAGTCGTTCTCGAAATCGGCCTTCGTGTCGAGCAGACGGCCCGAGAAGATCGACTGGACCCAACGACGCAGGACGAGGATGTAGACGATCGAAAGCGCGGAGAACGCCGCCAACTGCCAGGTCAGCGTGAAGGCGTCGCCCACGGCGAAGCGGACGAGACCCACGGTCGCCGCCGCAAGACCGAAGAAGAAAATCACGAAGCCAGGGGCCAAGATCTCCATCAGCATCAGAATCGCCCCTGCGTAGAGCCAAAGCCAGCCACAGCTAAACATGCTCATTTGCGTGCCTCCTTGATATCAATGATCGTGGCGCCCGGAATGGTTGAAAGGACGCCGTTCAGCTTCGGATCGTCAAGAATCTTCCGTCGCGCGTTCGCGTCGATCGCCGGAGGAGGAACCTCGGCCGGTTTCGGCGCAGACGCAGGTCGCGCCGGCGGATCCATCGGAACGTCTGGCAGACCCATCGCCCGCGGCGGTTCACGGCGTGCCGGTGCCGGAGCAGGTGCGGGCGCAGGGATGTCGGGCAGCGAATCGCGCGACGCCGCACGACCCGCCGGCGCGGCAACGGCCGCGGGACTCGGGGCGGCAGCACCCTGCGACGCCGAGCCCTTGAGCGCGCGGACCGCCTTCATCAGCTCTTCGACCGTCGCCGTCGTCGCAATGCGCGAAGCACGGATGAGCGACATCTCGATGAGCGTACGGACCGACAGGACGTAACGAAGCTTGTCCTCCATCTCCGCGAGCTGGTCGCAGACACGGAACACGCGGCCCGCATCGATTCCCGCGGCCTGCTTCTGCAGGACGGCGATCTGGTCGGGCGTCGCCTCCAGCGACTTCGATTTCGGACCCAGCGCCTGCAGGACCACGAGATTGCGGAAATGCTGCAGCAACTCGCCCGAGAGCCGGCGCATGTTCTTGCCGGCCGAGTCGAACATCTCGATGGACGAGAGGATCGTCGCGACATCGCCCTTCAGGATCGCCGCCGCGAGATTCTCAAGGGCCGAACGAGAGACGAGACCGAAGACGCCCAAGGCGTCCTCCTCCGTCACCTTGTCGCCCTTGAAGGAAATCAGCTGATCAAGCGACGAGAGCGCGTCACGCATGCCTCCCTCGGCGCCACGCGCAATCGCGAGAAGCGCATCCTCCTCGGCGTCGATGCCCTCCTTGCCGCAAATGTACTTGAGACGCGAAACGATGTCATTCGTCTGGATGCGGCGGAGATCGAAACGCTGACAGCGCGAGATGATCGTCGCCAGGACCTTGTCGCCCTCCGTCGTCGCAAAGATGAAGCGTACGTGCGGCGGCGGCTCCTCGAGCGTCTTCAGCAGCGCGTTCCACGCTGCGTTGGACAACATATGGCATTCGTCGATGATGAAGATCTTGAACCGCGAGGTCGCCGGCTTGAACTGCACGGCGTCAATGATCGGCTTGACGTCCTCGACCTTGTTGTGGGACGCCGCATCGAGCTCCGTCACGTCCAGAGAACGGCCGGCGGCGATCTCCTGACAGTTCACGCATTCGCCGCAGGGTTCGATTCCATTCGGATGCTGACAGTTGAGCGCCTTGGCGAAGATTCGGCTCATCGTCGTCTTGCCGATGCCGCGCGGACCGATGAAGAGATAGGCATTCGCAATGCGGTTCGCCTCAATGGCGTGCCGCAGGGTCCTGACAACATGCTCCTGGCCGACGACGTCTTCAAACGTCATCGGACGGTACTTGAGCGGTAATGCGATATGCTGAGTCTCGGCCATTTGATCCTAATTATAGCAAAAACAGACTATTCAAGCTTTGACTTTTGACGCGGATCGAAGGCGTCACGCAGACCTTCGCCGACGAAGACCGTCAGGAGCATCACGGTGAAAAGCATCAGCGCCGGGAAGAGAATCAGCCACCACGCCCAGCGGAACTGCTGCGCCTGGCTCATCAGCTCACCGCAGGACGGTGTCATCGCCGGCAGACCGAAGCCGAGGAAGTCCAAGGCCGCCAGCGAACCGATCGCCCCCATCAGGAGGAACGGGAACAGCGTGATCATCGGCGTCAGCGCATTCGGAAGGATGTGCCCGAAGATGATGCGCGTCGCGGAGAAGCCCTGGCATTTCGCGGCTTCGACAAACGTCCGGGACCTCAAGCGGAGAAATTCCGCACGCATGTAGTAGGACACGCCGATCCAGTTGAAAACCGCATAGCAGGCCAAGAGAATCGGAAAACTGCGTCCAACCGTCGAACCAATGAAGATCATCACGTAAAGGAACGGAATCGCACTCCAGATTTCGGTGAAACGCTGACAGGCGATGTCCGTCTTGCCGCCGAAGTAGCCCTCGACCGCCCCGACGACAAGGCCGATCAACATGCCCGAGAAGGCCAGGACCAGACCGAAGGCCAAGGCGATGCCGGTTCCATGAACGACACGCGCGAACACATCGCGTCCGCCCGCATCAATGCCGAACGGATGCTTCCAGCAGGGACGGAACGGGAAACTGATCTCGCCGAGGCCGAGCTCCCGGACCACCGCCTTCGGAGGCTCCTCGGACGTCAGAAAGACGCGCGTATGTCCTTCCCGCGGCGTCACGGAGGCCGCAAAACCCGACAGTCGAGGATTCGCAGGGTCGCCCGCCAGCACCTTCGCTCGGATTTCCTCAGGGCCTTCGAAACCGTAGATCGATCCGTCGGCGGCGACATTGTAGCGCGCATTGCGGATGTCGTAGACCGTCTCCGTCTCCGGAACACGGTACGCCTCAAGCTCCTTCGTGTCCACCACCCGATACGGCGTGTCCCACGTCAACACCATCGTCACGGCACAGAAGAGCGCAATGACGCCAAGACCGATCAAGGACCACCAGGCGCGCCGGATGCGCCGAAACGCCCGGAATCGCTTGACCATCAATGGGGTGACGAATTTCATTTCCGAGAGAAGTCGATACGGGGATCAATGACCATGTAAAGCAGGTCGGAGATGAGGTTGCCGATCAGCGAGAAGCTGGCCGTCAACGCGAGCAACGCCAGGAAGACCGCGTAATCACGCCCGACCAAGGCGTCAAAGGAGAGACGTCCCATGCCAGGGATCTCAAAGATGTTCTCAATGATGATCGAACCGACGAAGAGAAGGCTGATCATCGAACCGAAACCCGTCGCCACCGGAATGAGCGCATTGCGGAACGCATGCAGCCAGATGGCACGCCGACGGGTGCCGCCCTTCGCAATCACCGTACGGACGTAGTCAGCCGAAATCTGGTCGAGCAGCGAATTCTTCATCATCAGCGTCAGCATCGCGAACGAGCCCGCCACATAGCAGCAAATCGGCAGCGCCATGTGCCAGGCGCGGTCGCGGAACCACTCCCAGGCCGTCGGCGGAATGTCAAAGTCACTCGAAATGCCCCCGAGCGGAAACGCGTCCCACAATCCCTCTACCGTCCCGCAGAAGCCCATCTTCAGCACCATTGCAAGGGCGAAGGACGGAATCGCATAGGCCACGAAGACGACGAAGCTCGAGACCGCGTCAAAGGCCTGACGATGTCGAAGCGCCTTCGCGATGCCAAGCGGAATGCAGATGAGATAGGTCAGCAGGAAGGAGGAGAGCCCGAACCAGATAGAAATCGGAATGCGGCTGCGGATCAGCTGCCAGGCCGTCTTGTTGGGGACGTCATAGCTCGGCAGGTTAAGGCCCATGCGGTTGACGACCATCCAGTCCCAATATTGTTCGTACAGCGGCTTGTCGAAACCGAACTGCTTCTCGAGCTGCTTGCGATACTCTTCCGAAACCGACGAGGCCCCCGTATTGGACCCAGCCACTTCACCGGCCGCACCCTGTCCGCCCAACCCACGAGCACGGATCATGCGCATCTCGACGGGTCCGCCCGGCAGGAATCGCGTCAGCGTGAAGCAGACGACGGTAATGCCGATAAAGGTCGGGATGACCAGC
>CALZAJ010000152.1 GCA_945613785.1 uncultured Verrucomicrobiota bacterium
GGTACTCAAGGGAATTCCCAACCGTTTTCTGGTATACGTGCCGCACGGGAAAGGCGAAGAGCTGGCCAAATGTGCTTCCGAGGCCGCCCAAAAGAAGCTGACTGCGATTGCCGAAGAATGCTGGAAGAAGTTGACGCACGTTCCTGGAACGCGGTACAACGACTATCTCGCGCAGGTCAAGGCGTTTCTGCAGACGACCTGGGCGGTGCTCAAGAACCCGAGTGGCAAAATGGGTGCCGATTACAAGGCGATCGGCAAACTGATGGCCATGCGGCGCAACACGCGCCAGTTTGAGGCCTGGCACGAGGAGAATCCGGCGGCGATTAAGGATTTCCTTTCCGGCAAGGAGTCAGCACTTGATGTCGCCGACAACAGGGCCCCCAACAAGAACAGCGGCCGCGGGGCAATGAATCTCATCAAGACGGCAAGAACCACACAGAACGACCTGGATGTCGCGACGGGCTTGGGGAAATACATTGCCGTCATTGCGATGGACGGCGACCATATGGGCGGCAAGCTGTCGTCCTTCGCTACGCAGGATCAGCATCGGCGCTTCAGTGAAAAACTGGCTGATTTCGCCCGACAGGTGGAGATCAACTCCGAGGACGGCGTTTTGATCTATGCGGGAGGAGATGATGTCCTGGCGGTGGTGAAAGCGACGCGCGCCATTGCCGTTGCGCGCGAACTCGCGCGGAAATTCAAGGAAACCGTCAATGAGCATGGCGTCACCGCCTCTGCCGGCATTGCCATCGGTTCGTGCAAGGCTCCCTTGCAGGATCTCATCCACGAGGCACGTGCCGCCGAGAGTCGTGCCAAGCATGTGTACGAACGCAACGCGCTGGCCGTGAGTGTCCTGAAGCGCTCCGGTGAGATTCTGAAGTGGGGATGCAAATGGGACAGTGCCGCGTTTGACATCTACAATCGCCTGACCGAGCAGAGTGGCAAGCTCTCGCGTTTTGCCTATAAGCTGGCGGGATTCCTCGAGCCGTATGCGCTCAAGAAGGGCGATCTAGATGAGTCGAATGACATGAGGAAGGTTGTTCTCGAGGAAACGCTTCATACGCTCAAGCAGACAGAGGGGGCGGGTGAGGTATTGACTAAGGGATGTCTTGAAGCTTACTTGAAAGAGCAAAGTGTAAAAGATCATCCGGAGGATTTCCTCGGACTCTTCATGTGCGAGGCGTTTATCAACCGTCCGCGGGACTAATCGGGAGTGACTATGGCAAAGAAATCATATGAATTGTCTCCGCGTGACGTGCTGTTCTTCCGCGATGCGCGTCCGATGGACGTGGATAAGGATCGCACGGACGATGTTTTCAACGTCGGCCACGGCGCCTATTGGCCGCGTCCGGACCAGCTCTTCAGTGCGGTCATCCATGAATTGATCCGTGATCCGAACGTATCTGAGAAAAACTGGTATGGATCCGTCTCGGATCTGCGTGTAACGGGTCCATTCCCGATGAAGGACGGAAAACTCTACCTGCCCATGCCCTTGGACTGGGACATGAAGCTGATCGATTTTGACGCAAGCCAAGGCGTTACGGACATCCCCGCGCCGCTTACGGCCGGCTTTGCTGATCGTGTGGTGGAGAAGAAGTCGTATCCGAGGTGGATTACGGCAGAGGAATACGAACGCTATCTCAAGGGAATTGTCGGCGAAGGGAAAGGCCTGGAGGCGGATGTTCCAAAGAATGTGGACGCTGATCTCTATCAATCCGAGCCTCGTGTCGGAACGACGCTCGATGCGTCTACGGGTGCGTCGAAGCGTGTCGACGGAAGGTACGAAAGCGGCCAATACGAGGCCGAGTATCTCCGCCTCGGCGAGGGCGTGAAGATGTTGTGCGAGGTCGAGACGGTGAAGGTGGATGAGCTTTCGGGTCGAGACGTTCGCTTCGGCGGACAGGGCGGCATGGTGCGGTTCGAGCCCTCGGGCAAGGACCTTGAAGCAGAGTTGAAGGCGTTGTCCAAGGGAAATCCGACAAAGTATGTTCGCTGGACTTTGCTGACCCCGGCACTGTTCATGAAGGGCTGGTATCCGAACTGGCTGGAAGAACAGGCGGACGGCAAGCGCACCGGCAAGGTCATGCTCCCGACTGAAAGGGTGCAGCGCCGTCCCGGCGAATCGCGAGCGGCCTATCGTGCCCGTATGAAGGAGGAGTGCAAGCCGTTCGAGACGGCGACGCTGATCGCCGCGTGCATCGGTAAGCCGCTGGCATTCTCCGGTTACGATTCGCTCGACAAGGAGAAGCCGACAGAGCTGGCTGTTCCTGCGGGTTCGTCCTATGTCTTTAAGTGTGAGACTGAAGACGAAGCCAAGAAACTCGTCGAGGTTCTCAACCTGAAACCGCTCTCCGATCTCGGCGAGAAGGGCCTCGGGCTGGGCATCTGCTCGTATGTCGCGGAGCCGCAGAAGTTTACTCGTGAATCCAACAATTGATTTAACATCCAAGAGGAAAAACAAATGAAGACCAAGATCATGTCCATTTTCACTCGCACCCCGCTCCATGTGGGCTGCGGTTCGTCCGTCGGCGCCGTCGACCAGCCAGTCGTCCGCGAACGTCACACGGGTTACCCCGTCATCCCCGGAAGCACCATCAAGGGCGTGCTGGCCGATTTGTGGCTTGATTGGAGCGATCCGAAGAACCCGAAACGCGATACCGAGGGTGTGGACCTGCTGGGGGCGGAGAGCGGAGCTGCTTCGGCTGGCACGCTTTTGATCGGCGAGGGGAAGCTGCTCGCCTTCCCGGTGCGCAGTGCGAAGGGCTGTTTCGCCTGGATTACATCACCGCTTGCCCTGGAGCGTTATGCACGAGACGTTGGCGAGCAGCCGGAGTCCTTGCCGAACCTTGGTACGTCGGAAGTTTTGGCTTCTGCGACCGTTTCTCTGGGTGACACGGTCGTCCTTGAGGAGTATCCTCTTGCGCTGAAGGGGGCTGTCCCCGCGAAGGTCGTTGAAATGCTGGAGAAGCTCTGTGCCGAAACGTTGTGGAAGGGCGAACTTTGCGGGCGTCTGGCGATTGTCAATGACGAACTCTTCCAGTATTTCGCCGAGAATGCCTGTGAAATCGCCAACCACAATCGTATTGACGATGAGAAGGGTGTGGTCTCGAACGGTGCCCTGTTCTCACAGGAAAACGTACCTAGCGAAACGATGTTTTACAGTGTTTTCAGGTCCCGCGATGCGGAGGACTTCACGAAGCTTGAGTCGAAGCTCGCTAACGAAGGGGGGCTGTTGCAGATCGGCGCGGATCGCACGACGGGCCTCGGCTGGTGCTCGGTTGCTACGAAGGAGGTGAAGTGATGGCGATTTCCATTCAAGTGGCGAAGGTTGCTTCGACCCCCAAGTGGGATCGGTCAAAGACGAATCTGGAGCAGTATCGTGCGCAGCTGGCATTGTCTTCTGCGGATGATATTGAGAAGGGGGTTGGCGGCGGACAGGCCGTTGCCAAGAAAGTCCCGACCATGATCCGGGAGAACGGTTTCCTGGGCGCTTTGGCTTTTGCCGTTGAGAAGAAGTCGGGCAACGCGCTGAAGAATCCTGCCCA
Source organism: uncultured Verrucomicrobiota bacterium (assembly GCA_945613785.1). Lineage (GTDB taxonomy): Bacteria > Verrucomicrobiota > Kiritimatiellia > RFP12 > UBA1067 > UBA1067. The sequence goes on from CALZAJ010000152.1 coordinate 3,546, forward strand.
CGCCAGCGTCTTCGAGGCCGTCCGCAAGTATCTGGTCGGGGTTGGCATGGTGACAGCGTCTGATACGGACGGCTTGATGAAGGATATGTCCAAGGAATCGGCCGACAAGTTGCGTCTTGTGACCGCGGAGTCGATCGCTTATCTCAATTACCTCCGTCGTTTCGCAAAGCCTGACAAGGATGGCGGAAAGGACGATTAATATGCACACTGCATTGGAGAAGGTCTGTGAGGTGCTAGGCGGCGAGAGATTCCGCCTCTGCGAGTCGGCATCACTGCGCCTTGAAAAGTTCGTGCGACTTGGCAAGGATGACTCTGGGAAAGAGACGAAACGGCAGGAGATCGAGGACGTTGTCTCCAAGAATCAGCGCGGCATCCCGCAGCCACTTCCCAAAGGGGGCGTGCGGTTTGTCGCGAGGCTTGGCGGGCGCCTCATCGTCAATCAGGCGGGCGGCATATTGGAAAACGCGGGGCTCTGTCTGCACCGCCATTTCAATGCGCCTTATATTCCCGGCAGCGCGGTGAAGGGTTGTGCCCGGCATGCCGCGTGGCAGGCGTGGGAAGAAGCCGAGGAGGGCGAGGCCAAGATCGCGGCGGCGAAGGAGGTTGCCGAGATCTTTGGATTCCCAACGGGGGATAAGGGTCTTGACGAGTACCTGAAAGAGTACTGTGGTTACGAAAAGGCGCAGTCCGGCAAGGTCGCGTTTCTCGCGGCTGTACCGGAGACGACAGCTCGTCTGGCCGTTGATCTGGTCAACTGCCATCACAGCGAATATTATGCCGGCAGGCGACCGGAAGCGACGGATTGCGAATCGCCGATTCCGAAT
>CALZAJ010000153.1 GCA_945613785.1 uncultured Verrucomicrobiota bacterium
TGCGGCGACGAACGCCGAGCGTGCGTACGTGATTCCCTATGACGCGCTTCTGAAGACGGTCGAGGATGCGGGCGTGATGCTTGAGCTCGCCGAGATGGAAGAGGGCGAAGCGCAGCAAGTCGCGCTCAAGGACACGTTGGGCGAGTGCACGAAGGCGGACGGCTACTTTGACAAACTGCGTCTGCAGTCTCTTCTGGGCGGCAAGTTCGACCAGTGCAATGTCTTCGTCAAGCTGCACGCGGGTCAGGGCGGCACGGAGGCTTGCGACTGGGTCTCGATGCTGTATCGCATGTATCAGCGGTATGCCGAGAAGCAGGGTTGGAAGGTCGAGGAGTACGACACGCAGCCGGGTGAAGAAGCGGGCTACAAGGACGTGTACTTCAAGGTGGAGGGTCCGTATTCCTTCGGCATGCTCAAGGCCGAGCGCGGCATTCACCGTCTCGTGCGCATTTCCCCGTTCGACGCCAACAAGCGCCGTCAGACGTCTTTCGCCTCGATGGAAGTCGTGGCCGAGATCAACGAGGACATCGACGTCGAGATCAAGGACGAGGATCTTCGCATCGACACCTACCGATCGGGCGGCGCGGGCGGCCAGCACGTCAACAAGACGGACTCCGCCGTGCGTCTCACGCACCTGCCGACCGGCATCGTGGTGGCCTGTCAGAAGGAACGTTCGCAGCACATGAACAAGGAAAAGGCCATGAACATGCTGCGCGCCCAGCTGTACGAATACTACGAAGACCAGAAGAAGGCCGAGATGGACCGTTTCTATGGCGCGAAGTCCGAGAACGGCTGGGGTTCGCAGATTCGTTCCTACGTCTTCTGTCCGTACACGATGGTGAAGGATCTCCGCACGGAGTGCGAGACGTCCGACGTCAACGGCGTGATGGACGGCAACATCCAGCGGTTCATTGAATCCTGGCTGCAGATGAAGGCGGCGGGAGAGAAGTGAGTTGGACGTGTGGGTTGGCAGGGGTGAGGAATGGCCTTTGAGAACGGAGTGAACTGGAAGCCGCTGGAGCCCGAGAAACGCGGGCGCCATGCGACGTTCAGTTCTGCGGTGGAGGCGGCGCTCAGGGATCTGATGGTCGTTCACGATCCGTTTTTCGATTCCTTGGTCGACCGCTGGCCGTCGCTCTTTCCGGGACTGCCGGTGAAGCCGGGCCGATACGAAGACGGCAAGGTCTTCCTCTATGTCAAGAATGCGCCGACGAACTTTGCCATGCGGACGAAGCTCCCGGCGATTCGCAAGCGTCTGCTGGAGTTGCCTGACGCGCCGAAGAAGCTGGACCTCAGATTGGAGATTCATTCGTGACGGCGGTCGCGTGCCTGTTGCTGGCCGCAACGTTTACGCGGCCGTTGGAGCGGGTGGTTTCGATGGATCCGCTGTTGGCGCAGTCCGTCTACGACAGCCATGCGATCCAGTTGGTCTACGAGACGCCGCTGGAGGTCGATTACGAGGCGCGGCCCTATCGTCTTGTCCCGGGACTCTGCGAGCTACCGGTGGTCTCGGCGGACGGCCTGGTCTACACGTTTCGTCTCGCGCCGCGGGACCCGATGCTCCTGACGGCGTCTGATGTCGTCCGTTGCCTCGAGCGGTTGCGTGATCCGTCCAATGCGTCCCCGGGCGGGTGGACGATGAAGGACGTGGCGTCCTTTGAGGTCCGTAGCGACCGCACGTTTGAGATTCGTCTGCGCAAGCGCAGTCATGTCTTTCCGTGGATGATGGCGATGAGTTCTGCGGCCGTTGTCGCGAAAGACGGTTCGGGGACGGGTCCGTATCGTCTGTCGCGCTGGCGGAAGAACCACGAGATGGTCTTCGATCGGAATCCGTCCTGGCACGGATGGGCGACGCGCACGGACGCCTTCGATTCGGTCCGTTATCTGGTGGTGGGCGATGTCTCGACGCAATGGCTGATGTTCCTGCGGGGCGAGGTCGATTTGCTGGGCGATGTCTCGCGGGACAACTGGGACGCGGTCGTGACGGCCGAGGGCGGATTGGATCCGAAGCTTGCCGCCGACGGAGTGAAGCTTTTCAGCTCGGCGAACCTACAGGTCCGTTACATCGGCCTGAACATGCGGGATCCCGTTCTCGGGCAGAACCGCAAGTTGCGTCAGGCGCTGACCTGTGCCTTTGACTTTCCGACCTGGCGGAAGTTCATGAACAATCGCGTGGATCCCTCGGACGGACCGGTCCCGCGGGGGGTCGAAGGTCATCTGGACGAACCGCATCCGTATCCCTTCGACCTTGATCGCGCGCGGCGGCTGCTGGTTGAGGCGGGGTATCCGGCCGGCATTGATCCTCAGACCGGTCGGCGACTCGTGCTGACCCTGTCGCTCGGACGTCCGGATTGCCGCGAGGAAGGGGAGCTGCTGGCGAGTTTCTTCGAGCGGATCGGCGTGAAGCTTGAACTCTCGTTCAGTACCTGGGGGGCGTTCATGAAGGCAGTGGATGAGGGGCGCGTGCAGCTTTACGTGATGGGCTGGGTCGGGGACTATCCCGATGCAGAGAACTTCCTCCAGTTGTTCTATTCAAAGAACAGAAGTCCGGGTCCGAACCATTCCTGCTATGAGAACCCCGTGTTCGACCAGGCGTTTGAGGCCGCGATGGCGGCGGACACCGCGGAGGTTCGTAACCAGCACTGGCGTCGCTGCCAGGAGATCGTCCGTGAGGACTGTCCCTGGATCTTCACCCATTTCCCGAAGAGCTACACGATTGTGCGGCCCTCCGTCAAAAATTACATTCCCGGGGATTTCCCCTATGGACAGGAGAAGAATCTGAGACATGAAGACGCTGGTAATTGATCGTTCGACCGATGTTCAGTCCCTGGCCTTGATCGACGGAGATTCCGTCGTCGCCTCGTCCGTCCTGGCGGGTGCCGATTGCCGTTCGGGCGACTGGACGCTACGGGTGGAGGAGTTCCTGGCGGGCGCGGAGATTGGCCGCATCGTCGTGGGGACAGGCCCCGGCAGTTTTGCCGGCATCCGTGCGGCACTGGCCTTCGCCCAGGGATACGCCATCGGGTCGGGCTGTGAAGTCCGCGGTCTTCCGTCCCCGTGTGCGTTCGCCAAAGAGGGTGAACCGCTGGCAGTCGTCGGTGACGCACGCCAGGGCAAGTATTGGATCGCCCTCTTTGATGGCTGCAAGCTGGTGCTGCCCGTCTTCCAGGTCGATGCCGAGACGTTGCCGTTGCGTGTTCCGCTGGGGGTCAACGTCGTCACACCGGATGCCAAGCGTATCGATGCTTTTCTGAAGGAGATGTTCGACAGTCGTTATCTGGGCGGACAGGTCCCGTCGGCCGAAGGGCTTGCGCGTTTCGCCTTGGCCAATCCGCAGGCGCTGGTCGCCGAACCGCTTCCCATCTATTTGAACCCCGCCGTCCGCACCTGATTGTTTGTCCGATCTTTCGGACAAACAGACGGTTGTCTCACTGCCGCCGTATTTTGTATAATGTCAGCAAATTATTATTTGGGAGAGGTTCTATGGATTTCAAGAAGATGGTGCTTTGGGGTGTGGCCGTGATGGCGTTGGCGTCGGGTTGTGTGATGCCGCAGAAGAAGGATGACCGTTCGATGCTGCCGAAGGTCTGTTTCACGCTGGACGATGGCTTTGAAGAGCACTATCTGATGGTGGCTCCTATTTTGGAGAAATATGGCTTCCGCGGCACTTTTAATGTCATTGTCGATCGCATTGGTGCCAAGGGGTACATGACGTGGGATCAGCTGCGCGATCTGAATCGCCGCGGACATGCGATTGAAAACCACACGATGACGCATCCGAATCTCGTGGAGCTGGCGAAAGCTGGCAAGAAGGACGAGTTGACGCGCGAAATCGCGTATTCCGCCGAGCGTATTGCGACGGAGATCGGTCGTCGTCCGACCTTGCTCTGCCATCCGTACGCGGCGACGAACCGTCAGGTCGACGAGTGTATCCGCGACGCCTGGCTGGTGCCGATGAATCCCCATCGGTGCAATTTCGGCGAGGGGACCGTTCCAGGCTCGGAGAATGGTGCCGGTGCGTTCATTCGCAAGAGCATCGATCAGAACCGCCGTTGCATTGATCTCCTCACGCATGGCGTGACCAAGGAGGGGCCCGCGTGGCGTCCTTTCCCGTCGGTTGACGTCTTCGAACAGCATGTCAAAGAGGTCCGTAAACTCTACGACAAGCGGGTCGTTGACGTCGTCCTCTATCGCGATGCGTGCCGCTAATTTCGGGGCAAAAACTTTCTAATTTTACCCCCTTGCGCGATTCCCGCGCAATATGATACAATATGTCTTCATTCGACCACTCAGAAAGAGTATTAACACAATGAAAGTACGTAGTTCCGTTCGTCGCATTTGCGAGAACTGCCGCATCATTC
>CALZAJ010000154.1 GCA_945613785.1 uncultured Verrucomicrobiota bacterium
CGTCCATGAGCTGATAGCGGTTGTTGCCGCTGCCGATCATCGGAAAACCGTGACCCGTGTAGGCCCAGTCGTAAAACAGCGCGAAGACGCCGAGACGCTCCGGACCGATAAAGCTCTTCGGACGGATAATGCAAATCGGAAAGCCGTCCTTGATCGCCTCGCGGCAACGGTTCTCGGCCTCGATCTTCGCATGACCGTAAGGACCGACGCCCACCATCGGATCCGTCTCGTAGATCGGATGCTTCTTCGGGACGCCGTAGACGGCCGTCGAGGAAATCTGAATCATGCGGTCAAGCTTGAACTTGCGCGCCGCATTGATCACGTTCTGCGCACCGTCAACTTCCGTCGTGCGAATGTCTTCCGCAGAATAAAGCGGAAGCGCCGCAGCCGTATTGACGACGATATCGCAACCTTCAATGCACTTCTCGACCGCAGCGACATCACGAACATCACCCTTCGTGAACTTGAGCCACGGCTCGTTCTTCTCAGGATAATCGAAATCGGCAATGTCTAAAACACGAATTTCCTCCACACCCTGGGTGCGGAGGAAACGAATGAGGTTGATTCCAAGAAATCCGGAACCGCCAGTGACGAGCACCTTCATGGTTCTCAGTTCGCCGGAGCGGGTTCAGCCGGCGCCTCAGGCGAGGCAGGAAGGGAAGCCGGGACCTGCTCGGCGGACGTCGCGTTCACCGTGACGGACTGGGAAGCTGGCGTCGAGGTGAGCTTCGCAAGCGTCAGCGTGTTGACCAGGAAAATCGCACCGAGAATCGCCGTCATCTTAATGAGCACATTGCCCGCATCGGCACCGAGGGCAGCTTCCATCGAACCGCCGCCGAACGCACCGCCAAGACCGCCTTCTTTCGGCTTCTGAAGCATCACGATCAGGCCCAGCATCAGGCACACGACCACTTCGACAACGTACAGGAAACCAATCAGGATGTTCATCTATTCTTCTACCTTTCGTGATAAGTCGAGTTATTATACCATAAAACGGACGCTTACAACAAGATGCCACGGGGCATGTCGGACGGGATATGCCAGCCCGTCAGAGAGAACTCAAACGGGAACACCTTGATGCCGTCCGGCGCGCAATTGCGCTTGAAGGCCTGGGAGACCAGACGATAAAGGAACGTATCCAGCGTTTTCTTGATGAGTTCGACAGGATAAACGCCCTTGAAGAACACCTTGGCCGCCGCCAGGAGGTCCTTCTTCTCGAGTCCGTTGACGATGAAGTTCCAGATGAAGAAATCGTGGAGCTCATACGGACCCAGCTTGTCCTCAGTCTTCTGTCCCTTCACCAGCTCCGGCGAAACCGGCGTCGCAATGATGTCCTTGAGCGCCTTCGCCGACTGCTGGAGCGGACTCTCCGCGGGAAGCTTCTCAATCACCAGATCCGCCCACAGGTCGCAGACCTTGCGGACCACTGTCTTCGGCACGCCCGAGTTCACGCCGAACATCGACATGTGGTCGCCATTGTAGGTGCACCAGCCGAGCGCAATCTCCGAGAGGTCGCCCGTACCGAGCACAATGCCACCGGTCATGTTTGCCTTGTCCATCAGGATCATCGTGCGCATGCGGGCCTGCGCATTCTCGTAGGCGACGTCCGGCGTCTTGCCGTCGTGTCCGATATCCTTGAGGTGCTGCTTCACCGACTTCGTGATGTCGATAGTCTCCAGGTCAAGGCCGAGTCCCTCGCACAGGAGGTCCGCATTCCCCTTCGTGCGCTTCGTCGTGCCAAAGCCCGGCATCGTGTAGACATGAATGCCCTTGCGGTCATAACCAAGCTCATTGAACGCGGAGACTGCGACCAGCAGACAGAGCGCGGAATCGAGTCCGCCCGAAATTCCAATCGTGACATCCTTCACGCCGATGCGCGCAAGACGCGTCGCCAGCGCTTCGACCTGCGTCGAGAACACCTTGGCGGGATTGCACGGAAACGCCGCGGTCGCGGGACGCTTCTTCGGACGCTTCGCCAGACTTCCGAGCGAACCGCCTTCCTTCAGATACTTCGCCAGATCCTTGTTCATGTCACGATCCTCCTGTCAGTTCTTCAAGCTTTGTCGCCGCCTCTTCCCAGTCCGCCGTATACCGGTCGATCTCGAACTGGATCGTCCGGACCTTGCGATTCGCTTCCGCGAAATCAGTTGTCGGCTTGGGATTGAACAATTCCTCGCTCGCCTCATCGAGGGCCTTCTGCAATTCCTCGAGCTTCTTCTCCGCCGTCTCCACACGCTTCTTCAGCTCCTTGACCTGCGGCGCGATCTTGGCACGTTCGGCCGCGCGCTGCTGACGCAGCTCCTTGGACGAAAGCTGGTGCGCCGCGGACGAAGACGGCGAATCGGAGGACGAAGACTGGACCGCGGCATTCTTCTCCGACTTCGACTCCACCTTCGCCCGTCCACCTTCAGCCCGCTCGCGTTCCGCCTTCTTCTCGCAATAGTAGTCGTAGCCGCCGGGATACTGACGAATGCCCTCACGCGTGATCTCCAAGATGGAGGTCGCCGTCGCACGGACGAAGTCAATGTCGTGGGAGACGAGCAGGATCGTCCCCTTGTACTTCCGAAGCGCCTCCTCGAGCAGGCGACGTCCGTCCAGGTCCAAGTGCGTCGTCGGTTCGTCCAGCAGGAGAAAGTTCGGTGCCGTCAGGAAGAGACGCAGGAACGCCAGACGGATCTTCTCGCCGCCCGACAGCACGCCTGCCGGTTTCTCGACGTCATTCTCGTCGAAGCCGAAGGCGCCCAACTGGTTGCGGAAGTTCTTCTCCGGTCCGCCACCATGCGCGTCCCACGCGTTCTTGGCAGTGCGGTAGACGCTGACATCCGGCGGAATCGTCTCGGCGAATTCCTGCGAGAGGTAGCCGGGGATCACGTTGTGTCCGAGGATCGCCTTGCCCTCCGTCGCCTCACGCGTGCCCGCGATGATGCGCATCAACGTCGTCTTGCCGAGGCCGTTGTAACCGATGAGCGCAACCTTGTCGCCGCGCGTGACCTGGAAGCCGAGGCCGTGGAAGACCTTCTTGACGCCGTCATACGAGAAGCCGAGATCTTCGCAGCGGAACATCTCAATGCCCGAAGCCGGCGGTTCCGCCAGGCGCAGACGTCCCGACTGCGTGTAGCGCTTCGGCAACACGATACGCTCCTCATCGATCTTGTCGATGAGCTTCTGACGGCTCTGGGCCTGCGCGGCCTTCGTCGCCTGCGCGCGGAAACGATCCACAAACCGCTGCAGCTGCTCGCGATGGTGATCCTGGTTCTCCTTCGCGGCGAGCAGATGCTGATAACGGACCTCGCGCTCATTCAGATAGTAATCGAGATCGCCCTCGTAGCGCGTCGCCGTGCCCGCATCCACCTCGACGATGATGTTCGTCAGCGTGCGCAGAAGATAGCGGTCGTGGGAGATGAGCATCAGCGTGCCGTCATACGCCTTCAAAAACTTCTGCAGCCAGTCGACGGCCGGCAGGTCCAGGTAGTTCGACGGTTCGTCCAACAGCAGGAGGTCGGGCTTTGACGCGAGGACGCGCGACAGTTCCGCACGCATGCGCCAACCGCCCGAGAAGGACTTGAACGGCTTCGTGAATTCCTCGACCGAGAAGCCAAGACCGCCCAGAGCGACCTTCACACGCGTCTCAATGTCATAGCCGCCGAGGTGCTCGAACTTGGTCTGCAGCTCGCCATAGCGCTTCATCTTCGCCGGATCCGTCAGGTCCTGCTCGAGTTCGGCCATCTCGGCCTCCATCTCGGACAGACCGGGAATGCCGCGGAGCGAATACTCGAGGAGCGTCTCCTCGGGCGTGTCCGGCTCAGGATTCTGACGCGTCCAGCCAATGCGCGGATTCGATTCGATGATGAGCTCGCCCGAGTCCGTCCCCATCTCTCCCAGCACGATCTTGAACAGCGTTGACTTGCCCGAACCGTTCGGACCAACCACACCGATGCGATCTCCCTTGTTGACGCGGAACGTGACACCCGTCAGGACGTCCTGATGGCCGTAATGGACTGAGATGTTCTGAAAGTCTAGCACGAGAAGGAAGAAGCTTGTGAGTGGTTAGTGAGGGGCGGAGAGGGTCGAGTCGAAGATGGACGAGGGGGTGTCCTGGGCGAGGATCTCAAGCGAGATGTCGGTACGACGAATCTCCGCCAGCGTCTCCCGCATCGCACGTTCGGCCAGACACGGCGTGTTGCACTCGCTCGAGAGATGGGCCAGGAAGATCTTCTGGAGCTTCGACGTGGCAAAACGCTTCACCAGAGCGGCCGTGTCCGCGTTCGCGAGGTGTCCGCGCGGACCCC
>CALZAJ010000155.1 GCA_945613785.1 uncultured Verrucomicrobiota bacterium
AGTGCGAGGAGGCGGTGCGCATCGCCCGTCTCTAGCTCTGTTCGCTCTTCGGCGAGGTGCTGAAGACGGGTCTCAACCTCCTGGGTATCGAGACGCCGCGCCACATCTGAGGCGATTACACCTTTGGGTATCGTCCGGACGCTCGCCGTTTGATAGAATTCTTCCGAAACGAAAGGAAGATTTCATGAACACGAGCTTCTTCGGGCGGTTGCTGACGGCCGCATCCCTGACGGGTGCGGCTTTTCTTGTCCATGCGGAGATCACGGTCGACGACCGGTTGCCGGCAGGCAACATCGTTTTTGAAAAGATCGTGGGGGACGAGGTCTTCGTGCATCAGGACCTGCGGGACACGACGACGCCGTGGTTCTATTGGGCGATGCGCGTGAAAGGGGCGGCCGGGAGGACGCTGACCTTCCGTTTCACGACGTCTGACGCCGTCGGCGTGCGGGGTCCGGTCGTTTCGACCGACGCGGGCAAGACCTTCGCCTATGCGGCCGAGAAGGACGCGACGCGCAAGAGCTTCGTCTACACGTTCGGTCCTGAGGAGGCCGAGACGTATTTCTACGAGTGCCATCCGTACGTGCGGACCGATTGGGACACCTTCGTGGCGAAGTACGCGGGGAATCCGTCGTTCAAGGTCGGCGAACTCTGCAAGTCTTCGCAGAAGGGGGCGTCCGTGCCGGTGGCGTCCGTCGGATGCCTGGACGGGACGCCGAAGCACCGCATTCTCCTGTCCGCCCGACATCACTGCAGCGAAACGATGGCGAGCTGGGTGTTGGAAGGGACGATTGACCAGTTCCTCGCTGGGGACGAGCTGGGCGCATGGTTGCGCGCGAACGTGGAGCTGACCGTCGTGCCGTTTACGGATTACGACGGCGTGCAGGCGGGCGACCAGGGCAAGAACCGTGCGCCGCACGATCATAACCGCGATTACACGGAGTTCCGATTCGCCGAGACGCGGGCGATTGCCGAGCTCCTGAAGCGCAAGCCGTACGAGATCTACATCGACGTACACTGTCCGTGGCTCCACTCCGACTGCAACGAGTTTCTCTACACGCCGTGGAAGGATCCGAAGACGATCCACGACCTCGCCCTGGAAAAGCGTTTCTCACAGTTGCTCGAGGAGCTTCAGTGCGGATCGATGCGCTATCGGGCGAGCGATGACATTCCCTTCGGCGTCGCCTGGAACACGGACAAGAACTACGCGCTTGGCATGAGTGCGGTCCGTTGGGCGCTGGCGAACATCCCCTCGCTCAGGATCTGCCGCACGTACGAGGTCCCGTTTGCCAATGCGCGCGGAGCGGTCGTGACGCCGGACACCTGTCGGGATCTTGGACGCGATACGGCCAAGGTCTTCAAGGCGATTCTGTCGGAGTGAGAGGTCTGTTACCCGAATGAGTATTGGGAAGGCTGCCGCGGTTTTGATAGAATCGCGGCAGTTGATTTCATAAGGAGAAAAACATGAATCTCAAATCGTTTACGATTCTCTCGTGCGCTGCTCTTATGACGGCCGCCGTCTGGGCCGACACGTCCGCTGGCATCAACGTCGACTGGCGCGGGCTTCCCAACGTCCAGGGCATCCTGAAGGACAACTCGAAGGCGCACTACGGCTTCGTCAACTTCGTGGCGTTCGGTCCCGGCTGGCAGTACACCGCGCAGGACTACGCGGCGAAGGAGCACAAGAAGGAGCTCGTCACCGACGCGAAGTACGGCAAGGGCCTCCTCTTCACGGGCAAGATCTGGGCCGGCAAGACGGGACTCAGCATCCGCGAGGAATTCTACGACGTCTCGAAGGACGGCAAGGCGAAGGTGCACGTGCGCTGGACCATTTCCGCGCAGAACGGGCAGCCGATGGGCCTCGAGCGCGCGTACGTCCGCTTCCCGCTCTCCCGCGCCGAGTTCGCGGGCGGCAAGGTCGGCGGCAACACGCTGCCGGAGGCGTTCGGACAGGAGTGGATCGGCGTCGGGGACAAAAAGGCGATCGAGATCGTCTCGAAGGACGGCAACCTCAAGCTGCAGGCGTCCGTCTTTGCCGGCAATCCCGTCGTCCAGGATGCGCGCAAGGACAAGCAGGACCGCTTCGAGTTCCGCATCGACTTCCCCGAGGCGAAGACGGCGAAGTCCTCGACGATCGAGTTCGAGGTCGCGGGTGCGTTCGCCGATTCGCTCAAGAAGGCGAACGGCAAGGTGGCGCTCGACCTTCCGAAGCCGCCGGTGAAGCTGGAGGCCGGCGACGACTGGTGCGTCTTCCCCTACGCGAACGACATCGAGCCTGGCTCGATCCTCGATTTCTCGAACATCGTGACGCGTGACGTGCCCGCCGGCAAGTACGGCTTCCCGATTGTGACGAAGGAAGGCCACCTCGCCTTCGAGAAGGCGCCGAACCGCCCCGTCCGCTTCATCGGCGGCAATCTCTGCTTCGACGCGAACTTCCTCTCGAAGGAGGAGTGCAAGCAGGTCGTGAACGACTTCGTCCGTCGCGGCTGGAATACGGTGCGCTTCCACCACATCGACGTCACCATCACCAAGGACGAGTGGAACAACCTCTGGGGCCGCACGACGTATCCCGAGATCTCGCCGAAGCGTCTCGACCAGCTCGACTACCTGATGGCGGAGTTCAAGAAGGCCGGCATCTACGTCACCTTCGACCTCTACGCGATGGGCGGACTCGGCAGCTGCGAGGGCTTCGACAAGCCGCTCAACTCCAACACGATCAAGGCGATCGTCCCGATCCACAAGCCGGCTGAGGACCAGTGGTTCCGTCGCGCGATGGAGATCTTCGACCATGTGAACCCCTACACGGGGATGAAGTGGAAGGACGATCCGACGGTCCTTTTCGTCACGCTGATGAACGAGGACTCTATCGCGTCCGTCTGGTGGGGCGCGGCGGACGTCTACGTGAAGAAGTACAACGAATGGGCCAAGACGAAGGGGTATCCGCAGTACGACAAGAAGGACATCGGCAAGAAGAAGGAGTTCGCCGAGTTCCTCTACCTCGTCAAGGCCGAGGCGAACCACCGGATGGGCAAGCGCCTCCGGGATGCCGGCGTCAAGACGCTCATCTCGGGCGGCAACTGGTGGGATAACATGGCGCAGGCCTACGAGCGCGAGGCGCTGGACATCGTCGACAACCACGGCTATGGCGACCATCCGCAGCCGAGCTACCAGAAGCTGCCGTTCCACGTGAACCAGAGCTCGGACATCAAGTCGGGGAATCCGACCTACAACGAGCCGATGATGAAGGCCCCCTCGCGCATCCTTGGCAAGCCCTTTGCCGTCACCGAGTACAACTTCTGTCCCCCGAACCGCTTCCGTGCGGACGGCGGTCTCACGATGGGCGCGTACGCGTCGCTGCAGGACTGGGATGCGATCTACCGCTTCGCCTGGAGCCACGCGCGCTCGGCTCTCTTCGGCCAGCATCATGTCAGTGGATTCGACATCGTCCGCGATCCGGTCGGACAGCTCAGCGAGCGTCAGATCGTCCTGATGTTCGGACGCGGCGATGTTTCGCCTGCGAAGGAGACGTACGGCTACGGCGTTACCAAGTCGGAGTCGATGGCCCGCGGCCTCGGCGACATGTGGGCGAACGGACTCTTCCCGCATCCGTTCACGCAGCTCGGCTACACGTCGAAGATCGGCTCGTACACGACGGACAACGGACAGCAGCCGGCCGTCGCCTGCACGAAGACCTTCACGGCTGCGAACCGGAAGGATCTGCCGAAGTTTAATCCCGAGAAGACCATCTCCGACACGAAGGAAGTCGTGATCTGCACGAAGAAGGGCGACATGACCGTCAATACGCCGAAGACGGCGGCGGTCTGCTCGATCGACAAGCACGACCTCAAGGCGGGTCCGCTGGCCGTCACCGGCGCGACCACGTTCTGCAACGTGTCCGCCTCGGCGATGGACAAGGCCGCTCTCGTCAACTCGAAGAAGGTCCTGATCCTCCATATCACGGACGTCCTCAACTCGGAGATGATCTTCACGAACGAGAAGATGACCGATACGAAGAGCTGGGGCAAGCTCCCGTATCTCGCCAAACGCGGTTCGGCGAAGATTGCGCTCAAGAATGCGAACGCGGGGCTTAAGCTCTACGCGCTCGCCTCGAGCGGCAAGCGTCTCCGCGAGGTGAAGGCGTCCTACGTCGACGGCGCCTACGTCTTCACAGCCGAAGTCGCCCCCGGAGAAGGAGCAAACGCCCCGACGATGATGTACGAGCTCGCG
>CALZAJ010000156.1 GCA_945613785.1 uncultured Verrucomicrobiota bacterium
GTTCCGGGGCTTCCACCATTGCGGCGACTGGCGCGACCGCAATGCCTTCCTCGAGTGGGAGACGCGCAACTACGTCAACATTCACCGGCATGGCAACTGGAAAGGCGAAGTCAAGTACGGACACTACTCCATGCCGTCGATGCACAATGCGAACCTGAACGGCGAAAGGGAGCTCTTCGCGTCGCACCCCGAATGCTTCTGCATGCTTGACGGACATCGCGCGACGGTCAACATCTGCTTTTCGTCCGACCTCGGCGCGCAGAAGGTCGCCGAGCGCATCGGCAAGGACATCGAACGCCGCGTGAAGAGCGCGCCGGTGGACATCATCTCGATCTTCCCGAACGACAACCAGGACTACTGCCAGTGCCCGGACTGCAAGGCGAAGGGCGTCTCGAACGGCTGGTTCGAGTACTTCAACAAGGTCGTGAAGATCCTGCACGGGAAGTTTCCCGGCCTTCGGTTCTCGACACTCGCCTATCAGGGTTATCTGGACCTGCCGAAGTGCAAGTTCGAAAACGTTGAGTTCGTCGAATACGCCTCGCATCCGCGCTGCCACATCCACAAATGGGACGATCCGGACTGCAAGGCGAACGTCAGCGAGCTGAAGCGGCTCAAGGAGTGGTGCGCGCGTGGCGACGTCAAGATCGGACACTACGCCTACGAGTATGACGCGGTTTCGGCGCACTCGGTCTTCATGCCGTTCTTCTCAATGGTCGGCGATGCGGTCGAGAAGTGCGCCGAACTCGGCCTGGTGACGTCGATCCCGGAAGTGGGGCTTTCGCCGAAGAAGGGTCCGGACGTGAAGGCCGGTTCGGTTCAGAACCGCCTGACGATTCTCTATTATGCGCGCAAGATGTGGGACCCTTCGCTCACGCTCGATGCGTTTCTCGACGATCTCTGCGCACATGCCTATGGCGCGGCGGCGAAGCCGATGAAGGATTACTTTCTCCTGATGGACCGCGCCTGGGGCGCGCAGCCGGGACGGATCGGGCTCTTTGCGGACGGCATGAACGTCTCGGCGAACCTGCTGAAGGACGATTCGGTGCGCGCGAAGTCGGCGGAGCTTCTTGCGACGGCCGAGAAGCTGGTGGCGGACGGCGATTCGCGCGCGCGGCGCAACGTCCAGCGCGAGAAGGCGCTTTACGACCAATGGACCGACTACCGCGAGCTGCGGCTCGGAAACGCCGTCTCGTTCAAGCTGCCGAAAGTCGAAGCGGGCGAGCGCCTTGGCGGCGGCGCGGCGCCTAAGACCGCGCTCAAGGCGAAGGACGGCAAGGACGGCGCCGTGAAGGTGAACGGATTCTGGACGCCGGAACAGGAGATCGTCTTCGCGTTCACCGGTGCGTCCGAGGGCGAGATCACGCTCGTCGACGCCTATGCCGATCGCTACACGTTTGCCTTCGCGAAGGGCAGGAAGACGCAAAAGCGCATATCCGACGTCGGCATCGAAATGACGACGTGGAATCCCGCGTGGACGGCCGAGCCGAAGGGCAGGGGGCTGCTCGTGCGCCTGCCGATGGCGGTGTTCGGACACGAGCCGGCGGCGGGCGAGAAGTGGGACGTGCGGTTCGTCAGCGGCGATGTGGCGTATCCCCTGCGCGAGGACGTGACGGTGAAACTCGACTTCCTCGCCGCATCCGCCGCGGAGCGTCCAATCGTCTACTATGCCGGCGACGAGCGGTGCTTTGGCGGCATCCCCGGCCTGCGCGCGCAGGCCGAGGCGGACGGCTGGAAGCTCATTCCCTGCACGAATGCGGCTGAACTTGCGGCGAACGTCGCGAAGGCCGACAGCTACATGCTGCAGATTCCCTCTGCCAAGGCGTTCACGCCCGAAGTCGCGGCAGTCATCCGCAGGAACGTGCAGGCCGGCGGCACGCTGATCGCGCGCAGCTGGGCGACGGTGCCGCTGCAGCAGATCTTCGGCGACACGAATCTCGTTTGCGCTTGCGAGGCTCCGAAGGACTATCCGCTCAGCGAGCGTCATGCGAAATACGTTCGCGAGGGCGACTGGTGCAAGAAGCCGTGGAACTTCGAGCGCAAGCTGAAGGGCTGGTTCGCGCCGTGCTACATGCAGGTGCCGTATGCGCCGAGGGGCGAGTGGGTCGAATATGCCTCGATGCCATCCCGCAAGGACGAGCGGCGGATGATTCCGTTTGTCGCCGGCCTCAGGTACGGCAAGGGCGCGATCATCATCGTCGGCGAGACGCTGCACGTCTCGCATTTCTGGCTGATCGATAACATCCGCCGCGATCTCGGGCTTTAATGCACACATCAGGAACCAAAGGGGCGAGAATGACGAAGGCTGTCGCCGCTCCAGGCCTGTCAGCCGGTTCTGGTTATGTCTAAGAAAGGAGATCTATGAACATTGCAGTCATGTGCGCGGCAGTTGCATTGGCCTCTGCGGCCAATGCCGATACCGTCATCAGGGCGAATGCGGACTGGTTGCCGTTCGCCGTCACCCCCGGAGTGAAGGTCGGGAGCGCGCTCGACTTCTCGAAAGTCTGCGGCGTCGACGCGCCGGCGGGGAAGCACGGACGCGTCGTCATTCGTGACGGACACTTTGAGTTCGAGCGGCGTCCCGGCGTGCCGCAGCGCTTCTACGGCGTGAACCTCTGCTTCACCGCGAACTTCGTTGACTATCCAGACGCGAAGGCGTTTGCCGACCGGATCGCGCATCTCGGCTACAACGCGATTCGCATCCACCACTACGAGCGTACGCTGACGGAGGGAGCGGCGGACGGCACGGCGATCAATCCGAAGCGGATGCGTCAGCTCGACGGGCTTCTCGCCGCCTGTACGGAAGCGGGGCTCTATGTGACGACGGATCTCTTCGTCTCGCGCAGGGTGCCGTGGCGGACGCTCGGACAGGACCGTGACGGCGAGGTGCCGATGGACGAGTTCAAGGCGCTCGTGCGGACCAGCGAGGCGGCCTATGCGAATCTCGCGACCTTCACCCGCGCGTTGCTCGGGCACGTCAACGCCTATACGGGCCGCCGCTGGGCGGACGAGCCGGCGCTCGCGTTCCTTGCACTCGTCAACGAGAACAACATCGGTAATCACGGCGGCGTTCCGGAAGGCGCGCCGCGCAAGGCCGCGGCGGATCTCGAACGCGCGTTTTACGCGCGGATGGAACGGCTGCTTCATCAGGAGATCGGCACGAAGGCGCTCTTGACGGACATGAACGGCTGGCAGAACTATGACGAGTACCGCGCTTGCCGGAAGGACTACGACTATGTCGACAATCACTTCTACGTCGACCATCCGAAGTTCCTCGAAAAGCCCTGGCGGTTGCCGTCGAGCTGTCCGAACGCGAATCCGCTCAAGGGGAATCCGGGCGGGGCTCCATGGGCCAGGCGGATCCGCGAGTCCGGCAAGCCGTTCACGATTACGGAATGGAATTATTCGGGTCCCGGACGCTATCGCGGCGTCGGCGGAATCTTCACGGGCGCCTGGGCGGCGCGCGAGGGCTGGGACGGGCTCTGGCGCTTTGCGTGGAGTCACAGCGACAAGGGCGTGCTGCGTCCGGAGACGTGTCCGATCGGTTACTTCGACATGGCGGGCGATCCGCTGTCGCTCGCGTCGGAACGCGCGACGATGTGTCTCTTCCTGCGCGGCGATTTGGCGACAGGCGACGCGGAGGCGATGAAGGTCGACACCAAGGAGGGTTCGCTGACGCTGGTGACGCCGCGGACGGCGGGCGGGTTTGCGGAGAGCGGCACGATCCGTGCGGGTGCGCTGACGGTCGAGATCCGCGAGACGCCTGCCACGGTCTGGGCGAGTGCGGTGGACGGCAAGCCGCTTGTCGATTCGTCCCGCATCCTGCTGACGCACCTCACGGACGTGCAGAATACGGGCATCCGGTATGCGGACGATTCGCTCAAGGTGTTGCGCGAGTGGGGCGGGTTGCCGCACCTGATGCGCCGCGGGCGGGCGGAGATCCGTCTGGAGACGAAGGGTACGAAGGTCTATGCGCTCCGGTCGGACGGTGAACGCTGCGGCGAGATCCCCGTCCGTCGCGACGGCGAATGCCTCGTCTTTACGGCGGAAACCGGTCGCGCGTCTGGCACGGCGACCTATCTCTATGAAATCGCGGTTGAGGCTGGGGCGAACGAGAAAGGCCCAGATGCTCAATCGCCCAGATGCCCGGCTACCTGATGCCCGGCTACCTTGTGCAGGGTTTCTTGTTATGATATAATTTAAAGTTTTCAAGTTATGAGAGT
>CALZAJ010000157.1 GCA_945613785.1 uncultured Verrucomicrobiota bacterium
TGCCGCCCGAGAGCGCCAGCGGGGAGATCCAGGACGTGGTCTCGCCCTTCTCGTTCCAGGTGCGGTGATACGGGAACGACGTGAAGCTGCGCACATCCTTGTGATAGAGAGGGAAGCACCAGCTGTCCGTCGTCTTCCCGTTTCCGTCGGTCGAATAGCCGCCGAGTCCGCAAAGGAACAGGTTGGACCAGCCGTCGCCTTCCTTCACGCGCGAATACGGGACAGAATAGAAACCGCTGCGCGTCTTGGCGTAGAGCGGCAAGAGCCAATGCGCGGCATTGTCGCCATAGCGGTTGTAACCCGCGAGACCACATCCCGCCCAGAAGGTCGTGGCCTTGTCGCGTCCGTGGTAATAGTAAAGCGGGAAGACGCTGTGTGTCTTGTCCGAACCCTCGAGGTCCCACCAGAGGACCGGGAAAAGCGTGCCCTTGCCGAAGTCGTACTCGGACACCAGCGGCAAGACGGCAAAACCGTCGTCCGTAAACCAGAGTTCCGGAAAGAAGCAGAAGAGGTCATGGTCTTTGACGATCGGGAAGAACCGCCATTCGTTCGCGCTCTTGAAATGTCCGAGCGGCCAGATGAAATCGAACGCGCCGTCCTCATAACCCACAAGCGGCCACAGGTTGATCCGGTTTTCATCCGCCCGACCTGTTGTCGGCGCACAGAACAACGCCGCAAGCAACGAAACAATCATCAGTTTTTTCATGGTCTTACCTCCTCTTTCTCTGCCTCATCGTTATACCAGGCATTGAGTCTGGCATTGAATTCAAGACGCGTGTCCGTTGCGGACCAGGATTTGACGCGGTCTGTAAGGTCCTCGATATGCATCGTGACCTTGCGGCGCGGGACGAACGGCGCGACGAAGAACCAGAGGAGCACGCTCTTGACGAACGTCGGGACGAATGCCGGCGAAGCCATACGGCCCTTCCGCGACCAGATCGAACCCCAGAGTCCCGTGGTCCTGACGCCGATGACACGCACGCCTTCGGGCAGTTCCTTGCACATGTTATACGCGAGCTGACGCGTCCCGATGTCCTCGCGGTTCTCGGTGTAGATGTGGCCCGACGGATAGAAGATGACGTTGCCGCCCGCCTTGAGCGTATCGAGGACGATGCCACCGAGTCCACGTGCGATCGTCGCGCCTTTCGCACTGCGGCTTTTGCGCAGGTCCGGCACCGCGACGGCATCAAGCGTCCGGAGCGCAGCCGGTGCGACGATTCCCGCCTTGAAGAACGACTCGTCGCAAAGCGGACGGAGCGGCGTCTTCCAGAACGCGGCACCGACCAGCATCGGGTCGACCATCGCCGGATGATTGGGCAAGACCAGCAGTGGCTGGTCCTGAGCGACGGCATCCATTCCCTCAACGGTCACCTTGTAGCGGCGGGAGAAGATCCATCGACCAGTGAAGAGGAAGACCTTCTGGTAGCGGAAGACAAAGAAGAACGGCGCGGCGAACATCAGGACCGCCAGAAGCAAGAGGAACGCGCGCGGTCCGCACAGCCAGCTGATGCCCATGTAGGTGACGGACGCGAGGAACATGAAGAGGAACGAGACCTGGTTGAAGTAGGCGAGCATCGTATTAAGCTTCGGCCCCTTCACGACCTTCTGGATCTCCGCATCGAGCGGCAGCTTGAAGAATCCGAGATCGAACGCGAGCAGCCCCATCACCGCGGCAAAGACCGTCGGCGAGAGCGGCGCGAAGAAGAGGACCGCCAGAAGCGCGGCAGCGATCCAGCCCGTCAGAAGCGTGGCGCCGAGGAGATAGTGACGGCGGTCGACAAGGCCGGCGAGGACCTGTCCCACGACGATGCCGACCGCCGCAAGCGCGAGGATCGCGCCCGTATGGACCGAGTCGAGTCCGAGGACCTGCTTGCCGTAGGTGACGAGTCCGAGCTGCAGCATCGCGGCGACGCCCCAGAAGACGGACAGCGTGAGGATGACCGCGTTGAGTCCGCGATAGCGCTTTGCCTGGCGACGGGCGCGCAGCATGTAACGGAGCGGATTGATCGCATGGATTTCGCGGCTCTTCACCTCATCCGCACGGACTCTCAGGCTCGAGACGAGTCCTAGCGCGGCAAAACCGAGGAGCGCGGCGGTCCAGACCCAGGGCCCCGCCTTGTCCGCGGCGAAGGACGCCGCAATCGTACCGCCCAAGACCGCCGCGAAGGCGATGCCTTCCATGCCGCCCATGCCGGTCGAGATGCGTCCCTCGCCGCCGACATCACGGACGAGCGCATACTTCGACGGCGAATAAAGCGAGCTCTGCACGCCCATCAGGAGAATCGCCAGGATGACCAGCGTCACCGACTGACAGAAGAAGCCCACGGCGCCGAGCGCCACGATCGGAAGCTCGACGAACTTCGCATAACGGAGGATGTGCTTCTTCTCGAAGACGACGGTGAGACGGTCGGCGAGGGGCGAGAAGAGGATGTACGGAACGACCAGCGCGGCTCCCGTCGCGCCCATGAAGACGGACTGCAGCTGCGCGTCCCCGAGCCACGTGAGAACAACATAGCTCGCCAGCATCTTCAGGAAGTTGTCGTTGATGACGCCGAAGAAGTTGGTGACGAAAAGAGGGATGAAAGATCGGTTACTCATAGTGCAATCCCGTAAAGACCTTGTTACAGATGAAGTCGCAGATCGTCGCGCGCCAGTCGACCTCGGAGACGCCCTTCGGACGGAAAGACTTGTGCCAAGACTTGTCCGCAAGCGCATAGACGACGACCTGCGACCAGATGGAGGTCGTCCAGAGTTCAATCTGGACGGGATCTTTCTCCGCCATCTCGACCAGCTTCCAGAGTGCCGAGTAGATCGGCTTACCGAAGTCACGCTCGAACTCGTCGTGGAACTTCGTCGGCTGCGTGACCTCAGAGCGGAAGAGTCCGCAGCACAGACGCTGGGGACGCTCGGTCGGCAACGTCATGAACAGGAAGTCTTCGACCCATTTGCGAACGGCCTCCTGCCAGCTTTTGGCGTCCGTCACCGCATCCGCCACCTTCGTCATCGGCTCCTCCAGCTTGCCGAAGAGCCGACGCGCGACGAGACGATAGAGGTTCTCTTTGGAGACAAAGTAGCGGTTCACGAGCGCCGCATTCGCGCCGGCCTTCTTGCAGATCTCGCGCGTCGAAGCAAGCTCGAAGCCCTTCTCGGCGAATTCTTCTTCCGCCGCCTTCAAGATCGCCTCACGCGTCTCCTGTCCATCAATTCGTTCCTTGCGCATTTTCTTCTCCTTCCATCATCAGGCGTTCCTGTTTTCGTAAGCGCACGCATACTATAACATATTCCTCTCTTTATCGTCAACGGGCGTTTACGATATATTTTTCGTCCGCCGCTTCTTCCCTGGGGCAAATGATTCAGCTGTCCTGAAAGTCAAAAGGCCGCCCGCGCAATGCGGACGGCCTTTTCTTTTCCTTGGGTCACCCCAGGGGAATTACTTCACTTCGCCGTAGCAGCCCTTGGAGAAGTTGAAGAAGATGAACCAGGGGAGGAAGCCCTCGTCGTTAATGCAGACGAGACCGAACTGGAGGGCGGCCTTCCTGGCCTTCGTCACGAAAGCGACCTGGCAGCCATTGCGGACCTCGTCGGCCTGGCAGTAACCGATGGCGTACTGGCAACCGCACTTGACCTCGTCGGCGATGCTGTAGATTGCGGAGACCTGAGCGCCCTTGATGGACTTGACTTCGGACGCAAAACCAAGCACGCAACCCGAGACATTCTGGGAGACGGGAGCTTCCGGAGAGCCAGCCCACCAGCTCCAGATGAATTCGGCCTTGGCGGCCATGGTGCTCAACAGAACGGCGCAGAGCGCAACAGCGAGTTTCTTCATTTGACTTTTCCTTATTGGAGTTGTTAAAGAATGACACTATTATACCAAAAGACGCTGTCTCGTGCGGCTAGGCGAGATTTTTCCGAGTACTACACTTTCGTGTATTTCGCTCCCAAAGGCCAGATGCTATAATAGAGACATAAATACAGCGGAAGTCGCCGTAAAGATTGGAAACAAGATTTCGGCTCTGAAGCAGCCGGGCACGCGTTTTAGCATCACACCACCTACCCCCTCGCGTGTCCGGCCTTTTTTTTGCCCTTTTGTCCCGTTTTTAAAAGGAAAAAGGGAACCCCGGCCTTGCGGTCGGGGTTCCCTTTCGCTTTGAAGCGCGGACGAATTACATCGTCTCGGCGAGCTTCTTGATGAGCTGATAGTTCTCCTTGAAGCC
>CALZAJ010000158.1 GCA_945613785.1 uncultured Verrucomicrobiota bacterium
AGGCTCCGACGGAGCACACGCCGGGTGGCGAACCAGAGGAGCGTCGTCTTCGACGTGAGTTGAAGACCATAGCCGATGCGGGTCTGCTGGGCTTCCCCAACGCGGGCAAGAGTTCGCTTCTGACGGCGCTGTCTTCGGCGACGCCGAAGATCGCGAGCTATCCGTTCACGACGCTCAATCCGATGGTCGGCACGATCCGTTACGACGACTACGCGAACATCGCGATGGCGGACGT
Source organism: uncultured Verrucomicrobiota bacterium (assembly GCA_945613785.1). GTDB lineage: Bacteria > Verrucomicrobiota > Kiritimatiellia > RFP12 > UBA1067 > UBA1067. The sequence goes on from CALZAJ010000158.1 coordinate 236, forward strand.
CCCTGGCATCATCGAGGGCGCGGCGAAGGGCGTCGGGCTCGGTCTCGCATTTCTCAAGCATCTCGAGCGCTCGAAGGTCCTCGTCTACATCATCGACATGGCGGGCACGGACAACCGTAAGCCGTGGGAGGACTTCAAGACGCTGAAGAAGGAGATCGACGAGTATTCCGCCGAGCTTGCGGAGCGTCCCTATCTCGTCGTCGGCAACAAGATGGACGCGGAGGTCTCGCAGGAGAATCTCGCGGAGTTCGTCAAGGAGACCGGCGTCCATCCGATTACGATTTCGTGTGAGACGCGTGAAGGCCTTGAGACCTTCAAGGAAGAGCTTCGCAAGATCGTCAATCCGAAGCTGAAGTTCCATCACACGCATGCTGACCACGGCATGGACCTCTCCCAGATGCCCGACACGACGGGCGAGGAGATCCCCGCCGAGGCGTTGCAGTTCGCGACCTTCCTGAAGCTCGAGAAGCCGAAGGCGAAAAGTCACCCGTCTCGCGGAAACATCCATTAAGACGACTTATGAAGAAGTGGAACGTCTCGGCCGTTCGCGCGGCGAAGGGCAAACAGAAGCTAGGTTGCTGCACGGCTTATGATGCGTGCTTTGCGCGGCTCGCCGACGAGGCGGGCGTGCCGATCGTCCTGGTCGGCGATTCGATGGGCATGACGATGCTCGGCTATGAGACGACGCTGCCCGTGAAGATGTCCGAGACGCTTTCCTCGGTCGCGGCCGTCGCGCGCAGCGTGAAGAATGCGATGGTCGTCGGGGACATGCCGTTCGGCTCCTATCAGTGCGGAGATGACGAGGCGATGCGCAATGCCGTCGCGATCATCCAGGCGGGTGCGGATGCCGTCAAGCTCGAAGGCGGAGCGCGTGTGTGCGGACTCATCAGGCGCATGACCGAAGCGGGCATTCCCGTCCTTGCGCATGTCGGCATGACGCCGCAGAGCGTCAACGAATATGGCGGCTTCAAGAAGCAGGGCAAGACGGCTGATGCGGCAGCACAGGTCCTTGCCGATGCGAAGGCGGTCGAAGAGGCCGGCGCTTTCGCGGTGACGCTCGAGTGCATTCCCTCCGAGCTCGCCGCACGCATCACGGAAGAGCTTTCGATCGTCACGGTCGGCATCGGTGCGGGTCCTGCATGCGACGCCCAGTGGCTTGTAATGCACGATCTGCTAGGGCTCAACGAAAAGGCGCCGTCCTTCGTCAAGCAGTACGCGCATCTCGCGGGCGAGGTTCGTGACGCCTTTGCCGCTTACGTCGCTGAGGTCGCCACGGGCGCTTTCCCGGCCAAGTGATGAAGGTCCTCCTTCACACCTGCTGTGGACCCTGTGCCTCGGCCTGTGTGCCGCGGTTGAAGGACGAGGGTCACGAGGTGACGATGTTCTACGCGAATTCAAACATCGACACTGAGGAGGAGTTCAAACGGCGCCTTGCCGCCGCTTCGCAACTGGCGGCGGCCGATGGGGTCGGGCTTGTCGCCGACGAATACGATCATGCGGCCTGGCTTCGGGACGTCGCCGCGGGATTGGAGGACGAACCCGAGAAGGGCGCTCGTTGCGCGAAGTGTTTCCGCTTTAATCTCGCGCGGACGGCGGCCTATGCGGCCGCGCACGGCTATGACGCCTTCGTGACATCGCTCACGGTGAGCCCCCACAAGGTTTCCCCGGTGATCTTCGCCCAGGGTGATGCCGTCTCCGCGAAGTTCCTTCATTACGATTTCAAGAAGAAGGAAGGCTTCAAACTTTCCGTCCGCCGGGCCCAGAAGCTCGGCCTGTATCGGCAGTCCTATTGCGGCTGCGAATTCTCGAAGCGGGCGCAGGAGGCCCGGATGAAAGGAGGTCCGTGCCCGTGAGCGAGGAATCCAGAAACCGACCGTCCGGCCTTGCGCTGATTCCCTTTGCCGTGTTCGCCGTCTTTTACGTGGGACTGTCGCTTTATGCGGGGCGGCAGGGATTCGACATGCCGTGGTACAAGGTCCCGATGCCGATCGCGTTCTTGGTGGCTTCGGCGGTGTCCCTGCTCTTCGGACGGCGTCGATTCTCCGAGAAGGTTGACATCTATGCCCGGGGGATGGGCGAGACGAACATCATGATCATGTGTCTCATCTTCATCCTCGCGGGGTCGTTCGCGACAGTCGCCAAGGGGTCGGGCGCGGTGGATGCGGCGGTGGCGTTGGCGCAGATCGTGATTCCGGCAAAGCTGATGGTCGCGGGCGTGTTCTTCGTCTCCTGCGCGATCTCGACGGCGATCGGGACCTCCTGCGGCACGATTGCCGCGGTGGCGCCGATTGCGCTGAGCTTTGCGGGACCTCTTCAGCTGCCGCCCGTGCTGTTGCTGGGCTCGGTCGTCGCGGGGGCGATGTTCGGAGACAACCTCTCGATGATCTCCGACACGACGATTGCCGCCACACGCACGCAAGGCGTCCGCATGAAGGACAAGTTCCGCGCGAACGTCCTCATCGCCGCACCGGCCGCGTTGGTCGCCTTTGCCCTCTACGCGTCCGCAGGCTCCGCGGCGGGTGAGGTTGCGCTGCCGGAGGTCGGTTGGCGCGAGGGCGTCCTGATTGTACCGTATCTCATCATCCTGGTGCTGGCGCTGGTCGGATTCAACGTGATGGCGCTGCTCTTCAGCGGCACGCTGCTGGCGGCGGGGCTCGGGTGGACGCTCGGGAAGTTTGATTTCTTCGGAGCGCTCGACCTGCTGGGCAAGGGCACGTTGGGCATGAGTGAGACGCTGATCGTGGCGTTGCTGGCGGGCGGACTTTTCCGGAGCGTCCAGGTCAACGGCGGCATCACCTGGCTCACGGAGAGAATCTCGCGTCTCGTGAAGGGTCCGCGCTCCTGCGAGGCCGGTGTGGCGGTGCTGACGGCGGCCGTCAATTGCTTCACGGCGAACAACACGGTGGCGATCGTCATCGCGGGACCGATTGCGAAGGAGTGTTCGGATCGGTTCGGCGCGAATGCCGTCCGCATTGCCTCAGTCCTTGACACGGCCTCCTGCGTCGTGCAGGGGCTCATCCCCTACGGTGCGCAGATCCTGATTGCGATCGGCGTGGCGAAGGGGCAAGACTATTCGATCGACGCCGTCTCGTTGCTGAAGTGCCTGTACTACCAGCCGGTCCTCGCGGCGGCGGTGTTCCTGTCGTTTTTCCTGGCAAGGCGTAGAACCGTCGGCCGTCCGTCCGAAGGGGTGGCGTTGTGAATCTGCTTCTGGCTGCCGACGCGCTGCGGCAGTGATAAAATGTGAGCCTCTGACGAATTCAGCTGACGATGAGAATCTACGTAGACATTGATGACGTCCTCTGCGAGACCGCGGCGAGTCTCTGTGGCCTGGCGGCGCGCGAGTTCGACCGTCATGTCGAATACGAGAATGTCCGTGTCTTCGACTTGCAGCAGGTCTTCTGTCTGACGGACGCGGAAATGGCGCGCTTCGCCGTGTTGTCCCACGAACCCGACTGCCTTAAGAATTTTCCACTCACGGAAGGGGCTGTCGAGGGACTCAAGTCCTTGCGAGATGCGGGCGCTCAGGTCGACATCCTGACGGGACGTCCCGCCGCCTCTCACCAGGCGACCGAGGAATGGCTCGCGTCCGTCGGTCTCGGTGACTTCAAGGTCGAATACGTCGACAAGTACGGGCGCACCTTCGCGCGGCACCCGGATGATCCTGCGACAGTGCCGCTCGCGGCGCTCCTTCAGCGACAGTATGACATCGCCATCGACGATTCGCCCGTCATCCTCAAATCGCTGGCAGGCTGGTCGGACACCCGCGTCCTGGTCTTCGACCGCCCCTGGAACCGCAGCTTTGCGTTGGCTCCGAACATGACGCGTGTCATCGGCTGGAAGGGCGTGCTTGCGGCCTGTCTGCCGCAGTCCTGAAGCGCGCCCCCCCCCTTCCTGATCACGGGGATTTTAGATAGGTGAGGTTGGGCTAATGTTTGCCGACAAAAGCTAC
>CALZAJ010000159.1 GCA_945613785.1 uncultured Verrucomicrobiota bacterium
GTGCGATCTGTACTGCGCTGCTGTGCTACGCGGGCGAGATGGATGTTGCCAAGGAGGCGCTCCGGGACGGACTTTGGGAGGTCGCCCGCACGCACGCCGGTCGCATTGAAGGTGATGAGGCGAAGCTCCTGATCCTCGAGACTTACGCGCGCGAGAAGAATTGGGAAGACCTGCTGAAGACATTGGCCCAGTGGGGTGGTGCGACGGGCGATGGCTTCGCCTACTACAGCGCCCTGGCGCTTTCTGAGACCGGCAAGACCCGAGATGCCGCGACCGCATTGGCTGATGCGCGGTTCGTCGACCCCGTCTACGTGTCCCTTGCGTCCCGTCTGCGGGCGCGTCTGTTGATGGACGAGGGACGTCCCCAGGAGGCCCTCACGATCCTGAAGAAGGTTGATTTCGCCGCGTCCGACGGTGAGACGAAGATGGCGGCGGCGGGCATTCTCGCGGCGGCGGGAGACAAGGCCGCGGCGGAGAAGCTCTGGCGTGAAGTCGCCACGTCCACCAATGTCGAAGAGCGGGTCCTGGCCGCGGCGGCTGTCAATCTCGGTGATGCGGATCTCTTGCGCAAGACCTATGTCCAGTCGCGGTCTGCGGACGTCCGTCGGATGACTGGGCTTCGGCTGGGGCGAGTCCTCCTGGCCAGCCCCGACACGTTTGCCGAGGGCGCGAAGGTCGTCCGTTCGATCGTGAAGGACTCCCCGGATGCCGAGGGTGCGAAGGACGCCTACCTGGCGTTGGCGGATACGTATCTTTCGTCGGGCGACGCGAAGTCGGCCGCGGAATCCTATCGCATTGCGCTTGAGACGTGGCCGGAGGCGGCCAAGATCTCCCAGGTGCAGGAGGCGCGTGGCTGGGCGTTCCGCAAGCTCGGCAAGCACGAGGAGGCGGTCGAGGCCTTTGCCCGTGCCGAAGAGACGGCGACCAATGACGTCGACCGAGCGTCGGCGATTCTCGAGCAAGGCGATGCGCTTTCGGATTGCGGTCGCGGAGAGGAGGCGATGGCAAAATACCGTCAGGTGCTCGAACTTTATCCGAAGACGCCGGCCGGCGAGAAGCTCAAGGTGCTCGTGCGTTTGCGCGAGCTCGAGACGAAGGGGCGCGACCTCTACAAGGCCTTCAAGTTCGATGAGGCCCTCGCGGTCTTCCGTGAACTTGCCGAATCGGCTCCGACCCGCAAGCCCCGCGCCGACTATCTCGAGATGCTCTGCCTTTATGCCCTCGGTAAGGATGACGAGGCCGTGGCGAAGGCCCGCCTGATCGCGGAGCAGGGGGCGGATCCGCGCATTCGCGCCGAGGCGACTCTCTGGCTTGCCAAGTATGAGTACAACCGCCGGAACTGGAAGACCTCGTGCGGACTCTTCGCGTCCTTCGCCGACATGATGCCCGAATCGCCGTCCGCGCCGTCCGCCTTGACCTGGTCGGCCCGCGCGGCCTTTGCCGAGAACGATTTCGCCCTTGCGATCCAAACGGTGACGAAGCTGGCCGAGCGTTATCCCGAATCACCGGAGAAGGCGCGTGGCTACATGGTCCAGGGTGAATCGCTCATCGAACTCGCCCGCTTTGACGAGGCCGTACTGGTTCTCGAGCGTGCGGTCGTCGCCGAGGGAGCGCCGACTGAAGAGCGTACGCGTGCGCAGATGCTGCGAGCGGATGCGCTTTTTGCGATGGGTGCGGACAATCCCGCCCGTTACCGTGAGGCGCTTGATGCCTATCGCGCCGTCCGTCTCGGCGAGTCGCTGACGCCGGCCGCCAAGCTGTCCGTCTCCTTCAAGATCGGCTTGACGCTTGAAAAGCTCAAGCGTCTGGACGAGGCGGAAGACGAGTATTATGCGGAGGTCGTGCTGGCCTACCGTCAGGGACGCATGAAGGACATTCGCTTCGATGACGAGGCGCGGGCGGCCTTCTCCCGTGCGGCGTTCCGACTCGCGGACGAATATGAAAGCCGCGGACAGGAGTCGCGCGCCATGCACATCCTCGAATTGGTCGTCGCCAGCGACGTGCCGGCCTCGCAGGAGGCCGAGAAGCGGATTGACCGCATCCAAACGAAAGGAAAGTTCCTATGACCGTGTCGGGCGGACCGATTTTCTGGATCCTGATGGCGCTGGCCGTTTCGGCGGTCGTGGTCTTCTTCGAGCGCTGGTTCGAGCTGCGTCGTGCGCAGATCGACTGGCCGGATTTCATCAAGGGCGTGGTGAACGTGCTGGAGAGCGGCAACGAGAACGAGGCCCTCGCCATCTGCGATGACACCTCCGCGCCCGTCGCCAACGTGGTTGCGACGGCGATCCGTCACCGCAAGGGCTCTTCCCGTATCCTGCGTGAGGCCGTCGATGCGCAGGGCCGTGCGGAAGTCGGTCGTCTGGAACGTCGTCTGGCGACGCTTGGCATCATCGGCCAGATCGCCCCGATGCTCGGTCTGCTCGGCGCGATCGTCGGCTTCATCAAGGTCATGTTGCTGGTCAATTCGGCCGAGATCATCGCGCGAGCGGATCTCGTGACGGCGTCGATGGAGGCCCTCGTCTCCGCGGCCGTCGGCCTGGGCGTCGCCATTCCGGTCGCGGTGATGTATGGTAGCCTGCGCATCCGCATGGACCGTTTCGTCGGCGAGCTTGAGGCTGCGGCGACGGACATCGTCGGATACGTCTCCACCAACCGCGGGGAGGTCGCCAAGTGACTTCCTGGGGCTGGAACGCGAAACGGGCGAAGCAGGAGGCGCAGGTCGGCGTCGCCTGGTTGCGTCCCCTCGTCGCCGCCGTGCCGTGGATCACAGTCGGCGTCCTGCTGCTCATGTTCTATCTGATCGCGGGGACCTTCACCTCCGCAAGGGGCGTCCTCTTCGACCTGCCGTCCGCGGGTATGGACGAGGGCGTTCGGACCAAACTGGTTGCCCTGGTGATGCCGAAGCCGAACGAGACGCTGGTCTTCTTCGATGACGCGCGTTTCCTGCTTGGCGATCCTGTCTCCGTTTCGGCCTTCGGCGCGCTGCTTTCCGAACGTGCTGCGAAGACCGGCGAGCGGTCCTTGCTGGTTTTGGCCGACCGTCGCGTGGCGGGCGGCGAGCTGATGAAACTTGCGGGCTTGGCGAAGTCCAGCGGCATTGAGCGCATCCTGTTCGCCGAACGTCGAGAAACGGAGGCGACGGAATGAAGTCCCGCCGGTTCGAGCCGCGCAGACCGCTTCGGAATGAGATCTATTCGCTCATGGCCGTGCTGGTTGTGCCGTTCGCCATTGGACTCGTCTTCCCGTATGAGTCCTTCAACTACACGCCTGCAACCACCGATGATCCCGCCGCCTCGTCCTGCGCCTTCGTCTACCTGACCGCCGATGAGGAGAACAGTGCGCTGACGGCTTCGCGAACGGCATGGAAGGTCAACATCGACGGCACGCGCGGACTGCATGCCGACCTCTCGGTCTCCGAGCTTCCCGAGGACGACGCGCGTGACGTGATGGACGTCTCCGAACGGCGAACCTTCCCTCCGGCCGCGCCGGTCCGGCTTCCCTATACGCCGTTGCCGCCCACGCTGGCCGCCGGCAAGGCCGAGCGGCTGGCGCCCGAGCCGACGACGGACGATGGTGTCGCGTTTCCCCGCAGTGAACTTTTGAAAATCGATTGAAAGGAACAGAACAATGACCCAGGCTCAGGTACTCAAGGCATTCAAGGACACCGGCGCGCTTCTCGAAGGGCACTTCGAGCTCCGTTCCAAGCTCCACTCAAACCGTTACTTCCAGTGCGCCAACGTCCTGCGCTATCCGCGCATCGCCGAGAAGCTCTGCCGTGAAGTGACGCGTCAGGCCGTCAAGAGCGGCAAGCTCGGAAAGAAGATCGACGGCGTCATCAGCCCGGCCGTGGGTGGCATCCTCGTCGGACACGAGGTCGCCCGTGAGCTCAACGTCAAGTGCGTGTTCGCTGAGAAGGTCCAGGGCGAAGGCGTGGACGCGACGGGCAAGCCCAACACCGTCCTCGCGATGCGCCGCTTCCAGATCAAGAAGGGCGAACGCTATGTGGTTGCCGAAGACGTCGTCACCAAGGGCGGACGCGTCCAGGAGACGATCGATCTCGTCAAGGCCGCGGGCGGAAAGGTCGCCGGCGTGGTCCTGCTCGTTGACCGTTCGGCCGGTAAGGTCAAGTTCGGCCGTATTCCGATGTTCTCCCTCATGCAGATGA
>CALZAJ010000160.1 GCA_945613785.1 uncultured Verrucomicrobiota bacterium
AAACCGTCTTCGACGACCCAATGCACGTCATTCAACGACAGCCCGCGGCAAATCCCAATGATTCCGCGAATATCGTTAAGGTGCAGACCCAATGAAGCCAGCAACACCTCAATGTTGCGCCTATTCCGCGGCACGGCACGATGCTTCAACCAGGACCACAGCGCCTCGTCGTCCGTCTTGCCCTTCATCTCAAGCGGCAGGAAGCGGCGGTTCTCCTCGACCACGGACAAGACACGCACCCCTTGCGGTTCGAGCCATTCAAATCGCAGCAGTTCCCTGTCTCTATGCTTGAGGACCATGGTTGAGATTATATCAAAAGGTCATTTGACGGAAGAGAGAAACTCTGCGGGCGTCATCACGCGGACGGGGCCGCCCATGAAGTCCTTCGGGTTCCGCGTAACGATGAGATCGCATCTGCCGGCGGCAGCCGAGAGAAACGAAACGGCATTCTCATAATCCGGATACGCGTCGTCCACCGCCTCGACCTCGGATAACGCGGGTTCTCCCCACACGCCGGCCTCGTCGGAAGCGGAGGGTGCACGGGATGCCTGGAACACAGGTTCGTCGAGAACGTCGTCCATTCGCATCAAGCCCTCACGTAGGCCGTGCCCGACACCGTACAGGCGGCGATCTTCATCGCATTCTTTCGGCCACCGTTGGTTGCTGCGTTACCCGCAATGTCCGCCGACTCGTAGCGCACGTTGCAGATCGCGTCATAGCCCATCATCTGCGCCTGCTCGATCATCCGCTGCGTCGCCTCACGGCGGGCACGGTCGAAAAGACGGGTGAACGTCTTTGACTCGCCGCCAAAGAAGTTCGTGAAGCCGAAGACCCAGCTCTTGAAATAATCGCTGGAGACAACAACCTCGCCCGAGACCAACATCGGGGGACGCTCCGTGCTCACGGTCTGACGAGGCGGCGCCTTCATTGCCGTGAGCAGGAACGAACGACGGGCGCTCTCGCGCTCCTCCAGCGAACGCAGATGTGCACGCTCGACATAAGAGCCGAGGAGGAACTGACCGCCCAGGAGGACCGCCGGCAGAAGGACGTAGAGTCCCAGCAGAAGGATCCCAGTCTCCATCGTTACGCCTGCTCCCGGTTGCGCCAACCCTCACGTGCGACGAGCACCGCCGTACCGTAGGCCATCATCTCCGACGCGCCCGAGGTAATGGCGCTCGTCGAGAAGCGGACGTTCACAATCGCATTCGCACCGAGCTGCTCGGCCTGCTGCATCATGCGTGAAGTCGCCTCGCGACGCGACTCCGTCAGCAGTTCCGTATAGCCCTTGATCTCGCCGCCAACCAGGTTCTTGAAGCCCGCAGCAATATCGCGGCCCGCATGCTTCGCCCGAACGGTGTTGCCCTGCACCAAACCCTTGAGGGCAACAATTTCATAACCCGGGACCGTTTCAGTGTTCACGACAATCATGGCCATCTCCTTATATAAACAACTCTCTTTGAATTATACCATTTCCCCATCAATCCTCAAACACCAACCCCGCACCAGTAACCCCGCTGACCTCAGCGGGGTCTGTCCCCAGCGGCTTAGGCGCAGAGGATCTCGCGAATCTGACGGATCGATTCGTCCGTCGGAGGCTCGACACCCTCGAGCGTGTAGGGGATGCCGAGCTCACGCCACTTGTGGAGACCCAGGACATGATAGGGGAGGACATCGACCCGCTCGACGTTGGTCAGCGTGTCGAGAAACGCCCGGAGACGCTTCGCCGCTTCCAGATCGTCCGTCAACCCCGGGACGAGGACGTGACGGATCCAGACCGGCTTGCCGATGGAAGAAAGGTAACGCGCGCAGGCGAGGACCGAATCGTTGTCCGCCCCCGTGAGCTCCCGATGCGCCGCGGGATCAATGTGTTTGATGTCGAGAAGGACCGTGTCCGTCAGGTCCAAGAGCCGACGAAGGACCGCGTCGTTCGCGTCGAACGGACCCGCCGCAGTGTCGAGGCAGGTCGTGATGCCTTGGGCCTTCGCCTTCTCAAACAGCTCGCAGACGAATTCGGCCTGCAGCATCGGCTCGCCGCCCGACACGGTGATGCCGCCCTTCTCACGCCAGTAGCTCTTGTAGCGGAGGGCGCGCGCGAGGACCTGATCAGCCGTAGACTCGTCGCAGGCGGGCGTCGCCCAGGTGTCGGGATTGTGACAGTAGCGGCAGCGGAAGCCGCAGCCGTGCAAGAAGACGATGAAACGGACGCCGGGGCCGTCAGCGGCCCCGAACGTCTCGTAGCTGTGGATCCTGCCTGTCATGCGACGTTCGCTCATTAGAGCGACTTGTGGCAGGTACGGCGGATCACGTCGAGCTGCTGCTCCTTGGTGAGGTCGATGAACTTCACCGCATAGCCCGAAACGCGGATCGTGAAGTTCGCGTACTCGGGCTTGTCGGGATGCTCCATCGCATCGATGAGCTTCTCGGTGCCGAACACGTTCACGTTCAGGTGATGCGCGCCGCGGTCGAAATAGCCGTCCATCACGCTCACGAGGTTCTCCACGCGCTCCTCCTCGGTGTTGCCGAGGGCGGACGGATGGATCGTCTGCGTGTTCGAGATGCCGTCGAGCGCATACTCGTACGGGAGCTTCGCGACAGAGTTGAGCGACGCGAGGAGTCCGTTCTTCTCGGCGCCATAGCTCGGATTCGCACCCGGCGCGAACGGCTCGCCCGCAGGACGTCCGTCGGGCAGCGCGCCCGTCGCCTTGCCGTAGACGACGTTCGAGGTGATCGTCAGGATCGACGTCGAGGGCTCGGCGTTGCGGTAGATGTGGTGTCCGCGGATCTTCTCGATGAACTCGGTGAGCAGCCACTCCGCGATCTCGTCCGCACGGTCGTCGTCGTTTCCGTAACGCGGGAAGTCGCCCTCGACCTTGTAGTCGACCGCCAGACCGTCCGCATCACGCACGACGGACACCTTGCCGTACTTGATCGCGCAGAGCGAGTCGACGGCGTGCGAGAAGCCGGCGATGCCTGTCGCGAACGTGCGGCGCACATTGGTGTCGATCAGCGCCATCTCGGCCGCCTCGTAGTAGTACTTGTCGTGCATGTAGTGGATGAGGTTCAACGTGTGGACGTAGAGTCCGGCCAGCCAGTCCATCATGCGGTCGTAACGCTTGATGACCTCGTCGTAGGTGAGCACGTTCGCGGTAATGCGCGGGAACTCCGGCGCGACCTGCACACGGCTCTTCTCGTCCATGCCGCCGTTGATGGCGTAGAGCAGGCACTTCGCGAGGTTGGCGCGCGCACCGAAGAACTGCATCTCCTTGCCCGTCTGCGTCGCGGAGACGCAGCAGCAGATCGCATAGTCATCACCCCAAACGCGGCGCATCACGCAGTCGTTCTCGTACTGGATCGACGAGGTGTTGATCGAGACCTTGGCCGCGTAGTCCTTGAACGCCTTCGGCAGACGGTGCGAGTAGAGGACCGTCATGTTCGGCTCGGGGGACGGTCCCATCGTCTCCAGCGTATGGAGAATGCGGTAGTCGTTCTTCGTCACCATGGAACGTCCGTCGCAACCCAGGCCCGCAATCGACAGCGTCGCCCAGACGGGGTCGCCGGAGAAGAGCTCGTTGTAGCTCGGGATACGCGCGAACTTGACCATGCGCAGCTTCATCACCAGATGATCGATGAGTTCCTGCGCTTCGGCCTCGGTCAGCTTCCCGGCCTGGAGGTCACGCTCGATGTAGATGTCAAGGAAGGTCGACACGCGGCCGATCGACATCGCGGCGCCGTTCTGCGTCTTGATCGCAGCGAGATAGCCGAAGTAGGTCCACTGCACGGCCTCCTTCGCATTGGCCGCGGGCTTCGAGATGTCGAAGCCGTAGGACGCAGCCATCACCTTCATCTTCTTCAGCGCCTTGATCTGGTCGGCGACCTCTTCACGCAGACGGCAGACGTCCTCGGGCATCGATCCCATGCCGCAATGGACCATGTCCGCTTCCTTCGCCTCGATCAGACGATCAATGCCGTACAGCGCAACGCGACGGTAGTCGCCAACAATACGGCCACGGCCATAGGTATCCGGAAGTCCCGTGATGATGTGGGCCTTGCGGGCCGCACGCATCTCGGGCGTATAGGCATCGAAGACACCCTGGTTGTGCGTCTTGTGATACTTGTTGAATATCTCATGAAGCTTCGGACTCGGC
>CALZAJ010000161.1 GCA_945613785.1 uncultured Verrucomicrobiota bacterium
CGACGGGGTGAAGAGCGAGACGCGCACCACGACGGACGCGGCCGGCAACGTCCTCTCGTCCGTCACGACCGAGCGGAGGCGCATCGGCGAGTGCGACAACGCGGTCTTGCGCGAGACGTACCGCTCGGAATCCACGGGCTGGGGGTGGAAGTGGTCGCAGGCCGACTACTGGAACGACCCGGCGCATTCCGCCCGCCACGGCCAGCCGCGCCTCGTCTGGGGCAACGCCCGCGCATGGGTCTATACGGACTACGACGATAACGGGCACGAGACGCTGCGGATCGAGCAGAGAGGCAGTGCCCCCGTGCCGCCCGACTTCCCATATGTCGTTTCAAACCAACTGCGCAACGCCTCCGCACTTGCCGACGCGTTCGTGACCGTCCGCGACTTCACTCCGCTTTCCGGCGACTCCGCGCACCAGGACGACGCGGCGCGTCCTCGCATGGAGACGCGCTACGTGGTGACAAACGGAGTCGCAACACTAGTCGGCCGCACATGGACGCGCTACACGCGTCTCGCACGCGACGGCTATACGGCAATCAAGGCCGAGACGTGGCGCGCTGGGACACAGGGCGCGGCGGCAGGCGACGCGGGCAATGCCTACTCCTACAAGATCACCTACGCCGACACGGGCGATGGGACGCCGCTTCTCATGCGGAATGCCGTAGCCGAAGCCCTCGACGAGAACGGCATCCTGACCGTCAACGCCTATTCTCTGTCCGGCGGCATCCTGTCCTGTGTGTCCCATAAGTCCCGGCTGTCCTGTTTCTTCCCCACCTACGATACGACCGAGATGAACGCCTCATACGGCACGGTTCTCCGGCGCACGACCCGCCTGACAGACGGGAACACGATCATCGCCGACGAGCAGTCGATCTACGACAGCCAGAACCGCCTGCGCTCCACGACCTACCTCGACGGCACTTCGCTCACGAACGCCTACTCGTGCTGCCGCCTCCTGTGGAAGCGCGACCGCGAGGGGCGGAAGACGCTTCGTTCGGCGGTGACCGGCACCGACCATCTCTACAACGCGATGGAGGACGTGTGGCTCGCCGGCGTCTCCACGAACGGACAGTACCGCGTCACGCAGCATTTCTACGATGCGCTCGGCCGCGAGACGAATACGGTCGTCTATGTCGGGACCACGCCCGGCGAGGCGACGGTGGCCGCCGCCTCGGACGGCAAGGCGTACACGACCGTCACGACTTCCTATCCCTACGGCGGTAGCGACTACGCCGTCAGCACGGACGAGCGCGGCAAGGTGACGATCCGTCGCATAGACATCCTCGGCGACTGCGTCGAGACGGGCGAGGCTGTGTTCACGAACGGAGTGGAGGTCGTGAAGACGAAGAGCCGCTCGTACTTCGGCGGGGGGATGTCCACGCGCCGCGAGTGGGGCGGAGACAAGTTTACGGAGGAGCGGCGCTTCGAGGACTACGCCGCCGACGGCTGCCGCATCGAGTACGTGGTCACGGAGTCGCACGACTACGGTGTCGTGACGAACTCCGTCTCGACATACGACTTCCTTGGACGCCTCGTCTCGTCCGCCGTGCGTGGCGCGAACGGCTCGACGATTGCCACGGTCAACGCATACGACGGCACGACAACGCGAATCCTCTCCGCAGCCACGACCTGTTCGCCGACTGTTACTTATGGCTACAACGAGCGCGGAGAACGCGCAAGCACCTCGCAGGACGGAACCACGATCCTGAACGACACGTCCTACGAGACGATCAGCCAGCAAATCTACCGCGTCGCCACCTCGGTGAGAATGACGGGCGGCGTCACCAACTCCGTGCAGGTTCGCAAGGTTCAGCTGACGGGGCTTTCGGACGCCCTGCGCAGCCGCACGGTGTCCGTCGCGGCATCGGGGCGCGAAACCGTCACGGAGACGGCGTTCGATGCTGCCACCGGCATCCTGACTTCCGTTTCGCAGATCGAAACCTCGACCCCTGTGACCGCGCGTTCGATTTATGGCGTCACGCTCGACCAGACGTCCATCGACGGGGCAAGCGAGATGTCCTACGATGCGCTCGGGCGCAACGTCGCCGTGGCGGTGTCTGACGCCTCCGGCGTGACGAACCGCGTCGACAGTCTTGAATACGATCAGTTGGGGAACGTCTTGCGGCGCGTCACGGACTTCCGGGACGGGCGTGTCGCGGAAGCGACTGCCGAATACGACATGCTGAACCGGGAAGTGCGGCGGACTGACGCGCTCGGAAACGAGACCGTGACCGGCTACGATCCGCTTGGCCGCACGGTCTCCACGAGCGGAGACGCCTATCCGATCCTGTCCGGCTTTGATTCCGTGGGGCGCAAGACGCGCGGTTTCACGACCCGCGACGGCGGCGCGACCTGGGACGAGACGCAGTGGGAATTCGACCCTGCGAGCGGCGTGAACACGGCGAAAGAGTACGCGGACGGTTCGCGCGTCGCATACTCCTACACGGACAACGGGAAGAAGACTCGCACGGCATGGGCGCGCGGCGTATGGAAACAGCACGCCTACAATGTGCGCGACCTTGTGAGCGGCACGACCTACTCCGGGACGGCTACGCCGTCGGTCGCATACACATACGCCGATTCCGGCAAGACTGCGTCGGCGACTCTCTCGGACGGCACGTCCTACGCCTACGGCTACGATGACCGGCTGCTGAACACGAACGAGAGCGTAACCGTCGGCGGTGAGGCGTTTTCCGTCAATCGGACATTCGACGAGTTCCGACGCGCCCAGGAGACGGCGGTCGTCGTCACGAACATCCGCCATTCGGCGAAGATTCGCCTCTACGATTCGGAGGATCGCGTGTGCGGCTATGCGCTCACGAACGCGGCGGGGCGGGGCGTGTCGGTGTCTCTCGCCTACGACGGTTCGTATCTGACGAACACGGTCTACACGCTGCCGAACGGGAGCATCTTCTCCGCTAGGCTGTCGCGTGAGGCGGGTCGCAGGAACCTCGTCACGCGGCGCGACTACTTCTTCGGCGGGCAGTCGATCTACTGGTATTCGACGGAGTACGATCTGCTGAACCGTCCGACGAACGCCACGGACTCCGTCTCGCTCGTCCGGGAATGGCTGTACAACCGCCGTTCGGAACTCGCGGCCGCGACGGTAGGGGCCGACAGCTACGGCTACGCATACGACAGCATCGGCAACCGCCTCTGGTCGGCGGCGAACGCCGTGACGAACTCCTACACGGCGAATAGCCTCAACCAGTACACTGCGGTTTCATCCGGCGCGAATCCCGTGTACGACGCCGACGGCAACATGACGGGCGACGGCACGTTCGCCTACGCCTACGATGCCGAGAACCGTCTTGTGTCGGTGACTTCGGCGGCGGAGACGAACGGCGCGATCCGCGTGCTGAACGCCTACGACCACCGCAACAGGCGAATCCGCAAGACCGTCCAGCGGCTTCATTCCACCATCGCTCCGCCGCCGTCGCCGCCGGTCGGGATACACGAATGGGAAACGCAGGAGGCGCATACGTTTGTATGGGACGGCAACAACATCGTCCTTGAAAAGGTCGAGTTCGCCGACGGCACGACCCGCACGTTCGAGTATTTCTGGGGCGTGGACAAGTCCGGCTCGGAGCAGGGCGCGGGAGGTGTCGAGGGGCTTCTTGCCGTTTCGGTGGACGGCGTGTTCTACATTCCCTGCTACGACCACAACGGCAACATTATCCTGTATGTCTCCGAGACGGGTAGCATCGCCGCGCAGTACACTTACGATCCCTACGGCAACATAGTTGATTCCAGCGGCAATCTCGCCGACGTGTTCTCCTTCGGCTTCAGCACACAGTACCACGACCGCGAGACAGGCATGGTCGGCTACAAGCGTAGGTTCTACCGTCCTGACCTCGGTCGCTGGCTCAACCGTGACCCCATCGAAGAGGAAGGCGGCGAGAACCTTTACGCATTCTGCGCTAACAATCCTGTCTTGTATTATGACATCTTGGGCATGACGGATTGGATGACAGTGCTGCGTGGTGCAATACAGATTGCTTCTGGAACGATGCTTGCCATTACGGCAGGTAGTTCTGTGGTTGGTTCGGGGGGATTGTCAACACCTGCCGCCATTGCATTGACGGCATGGGCATCTGCAACGATTGCTTCGGGGATTCAGACGTTGAGCGCAGGCTTG
>CALZAJ010000162.1 GCA_945613785.1 uncultured Verrucomicrobiota bacterium
GTTCGCCCGAGGCGCAGACCGTCCGTGCCCGCATGAAGAAGTATGCCGGCTTCAACAAGATGCTCACCCCGATGTCGAAGTATTACGCTTCCGAGATGTCCATGCGCGTCTCGAATGGTGCGATCGCCGTCCTCGGTGGTTCTGGCTACATGAAGGACTATCCGGTCGAGCGCTACATGCGTGACGCCCGCATCACCTCGATCTACGAGGGCACCTCGCAGCTCCAGATCGTCGCGGCGATCGCCGGTGTCATGGCGGGTCTCTACAAGGACGTCCTCGAGGACATCTACGAGGGTATCGATACCTCCGCGTTTGCGGCCGAGAAGGACGCCATCGCGAAGCTCGTCGCTGAGCTCGATTCCGCGGTTGAGTACGTCAAGGGTCATCCCGACGGAAAGATGTATCACGACCTTCACGCGCGTCAGCTCGTGGATGGCGCGATTACGGCCATTAACGCCGCGCTCTTTATTCGCCTTGCGGCGAAGTTCGAAGAGAAGAAGCCGGTTCTCGCGTACTGGCTCGCGACGAAGTTCCCGACGGCCTACGCCGAGCTCGCCAAGGCGAAGAGCGGCTACACCGCGTCCGTGACGGACTTCGAGGCGATCGCCCCGGCCGTGACGCTCGCCGACTAATCGTTGACTTGAGGTCATACAAACGGACACGGGACCTGTTCCCGTGTCCGTTTGTTCTCGAACCATGAAAATCCTCTTCGCACTACTTCTCGCCTGCTGGGGTCTCTCGCCGCTCCTCGCCGCTCCGACGTGGTTCGCCGCGCGGCTGTTGGGTTCGCCAAATGTCGTCCGTACCGACGAGGACCATTTGAGGGTCGCTCCGCGCTATCCGAAGCCTGAGGCCTCTGCCCGTCCGTTGCTGGTGAAGACCGCGGCGGATACGGCGACTTATTTCGGGATGAGCGACGAGAACACGAACGGTGTTCCGACTGAAGTGAAGGGTGAGACGATTAAGACACTGGATGGCATCCGTTATCTGCAGGTCGACTACGGTGTGCGGCGGATTCCCTCCGGACTCTTTTACTACTCGTCAGATCTGGAGACCGTGCAGTTTGACGGACCCGTTCAGGTCATTGAACACCGCGCCTTCGCGGATTCTCCGAAGCTCAACTGCGTCGTCCTTTACGAGGCGCGCTATACGGAAATCGCGGGTGATGCCTTTACTGGTTGCGGCAGTGACCTCACATGCTTCTATCCGTTCTCTCCGACTGTCACGGCTCTCAACGGGTCTCTTCAGCACGGCGGACATCTCTGGCGTCGCATCGCCTATCGCGGCGGCCCCTGCCGCAACCGTCGACTCTTCATCGCGGACGACTGGCTGTGGTCGGAAGACGGAGACAAGGCGCTGTTGTTGAAATACCTCGGAAAGGACGCGGAGCCGCTGCTGCCCGCCGTGATCAACGGACGCAAGACCTCGGCTGATCTCTAACGCGGATGTCCGTCCGCCAAGTTGTCCGCTTCAGCGAATAACACAAGAAGTTGCGAGGCTTGACTCCGAGCTTTCCAGAACGGTCACTTTTGGTATAATATTCGTCTATGAGCGAGTTCGTACATCTTCACCTGCACACGACCTATTCCCTGTTGGATGGTCAGTGTCAGCTTGTGCCGCTCGTGAAGAAGGCGCGTCAGCTCGGGATGCCGGCCTTGGCCGTGACCGACCATGGTAATCTCTTTGCGCTCAAGGCCTTTTACGACGAGTGCCGTTCGAAGAAGGAGAAGACCTACGGCGAGCTCGCGGGCGTTCACGTGAAGCCGATTCTTGGTTGCGAGGCGTATGTGACGAGTCTTGATGATCATCGCGTCGATGCCTATGATCGTGAGGTCCTGAAAAAGGAGTCGCGCTACCATCTCTGCCTGCACGCGAAGAACAATGTCGGCTATCATAACCTCGTCCGACTCATCTCCGAAGCGCATATCAGCGGCAAGTACAATCGTCCGCGAATCTCCCATGCGCTTCTGGAGAAGTATCACGAGGGTCTGCACTGTTCGGCGGCCTGTATCGCGGGTGAGGTTGCGCGGGCCCTGGAACGCGGAGATTTTGCCGAGGCCGAGCGGGTGGCGAAGTGGCATAAAGACGTCTTTGGCAACGACTATTCCCTGGAGGTGATGCTCCATAAGGGCGTCAAAGCCGGCGATGACATCCCGTTGTCTTGCCGCGAAGAGTTCGCCGATCTCTACGAGCGGCAGCTTCGCGTCGTGAAGGGGATGCTTGAGCTCGGCAAAAAGCTCGACATTCGCGTCATTGCGACGAATGACGTTCATTTCCTCAATGCGGAGGACGACGATTCGCACGACGTCCTGCTGGCGCTCTCGACGGGCAAGAAGATGTCCGATCAGGGACGAATGGTCTACACCGGGCAGGAGTATTTCAAGACGGCCGAAGAGATGTCACAGCTCTTCGCGGAGAATCCCGAACTGATTTCCAATACGGTCGAAGTCGCGGACATGATCGAGGAATACGAGCTCGACTCGCCGCCGATCATGCCGAAGTTCGCGATTCCGCCCGAGTTCGGCACGGAAGAGGGCTATGCGAAGGCCTTTGACGAAGAGAAGCTGAAGGCCGAGTTCAACGTCCAGAAGGCGGACAACTTCGTTCGTCTCGGCGGTTACGAGAAGGTGTTGCGCATCAAGTTCGAGGCGGACTACCTCGAGCATCTCGTCTGGGAGGGCTCGAAGATTCGCTGGGGAGACAAGGACGGCAATATTCCTCAGGACGTCCGAGACCGCGTCCAGTTCGAGCTCGACACGATCAAGCTGATGGGCTTTCCGGGCTACTTTCTCATCGTGCGTGACTATATCCGTGCGGCGCGAGAGGAATGCGGCGTATGGGTGGGCCCGGGCCGTGGTTCTGCCGCGGGTTCGGCCGTGGCGTATGCTCTTTGGATCACCAATGTCGATCCGCTCAAGTACGACCTCCTGTTCGAACGCTTCCTGAATCCGGACCGTATTTCAATGCCGGATATCGACGTTGACTTCGACGATGCGGGGCGTGAACGCGTTCTCGATTACGTGACGCGCCGTTATGGCGCCGATCACGTGGCGCACATCGTGACGTTCGGACAGATGGCCGCGAAGTCGGCGATCAAGGATGTCGGTCGCGTGATGGATTATCCGTTGCCGGACACGAACAAGCTCGCCTCGTACGTTCCCGACACGCCCAAGATCAATTTCAAGAAGGCCCGCAAGGAATCGCCCGAACTAGAAGAGGCCTTCAATTCGCCCGACCCCGTCGTCCACAAGCTGATGGAGCGTGCAGGACGCCTCGAGGGCTGTATCCGTCAGCCGGGCGTGCATGCCTGCGGTGTCATCATTTCGCGCGATCCGATTGCCGAGACGTTGCCGGTGATGCCGACACCGGAGAAAGGCGGCGGCAAGAAGAAGGACGACGGCGCAGCGCAGGGCGACAAGCTCCTGACGACACAGTATGACGGACACTTCGTGGAGCCCGTCGGCCTTCTCAAGATGGACTTCCTCGGACTCAAGACGCTCACGGTCGAGAAGGAGTGCGTCAAGATCCTCGGTCCGAACAATCCGCGTGTCCCCGATTTCCTGCGTGGCAAGGACGGCTGTCTCGATCCAGACAATATCCCGGCGGACGATCGTGAGACCTACGAGCTTTTCGGCCGCGGCGAGACGACAGGCCTCTTCCAGTTCGAATCGGACGGCATGAAGAAGCACCTGATGGCGCTTCAGCCGGAACGACTGACGGACCTCGTCGCCATGAACGCCTTGTACCGTCCGGGTCCGATGGCGTACATTCCCGACTTCATCGATCGTAAGCAGGGCCGCAAGCCGGTCGTCTATGACCATCCGCTGATGGAGAGCCGTCTGAAGGATACGTACGGCATCACTGTCTATCAGGAACAGGTCATGTTGCTGTCGCGCGACCTCGCCGGCTTCACCCGCGGCGAGTCGGACAAGTTGCGTAAGGCCATGGGCAAGAAGCTCATGGACATCATGGCCGAGCTGAAGGCGAAGTTCATCAAGGGCTGTCTTGCGAATCCCGAATTCGTGAAGGGTACGGCGGAAGTCGGCGGCCAGAATCTCGATCTTACGAAGGAAGACGACGCGAAGGTCCTCATCGAGAAGATCTGGAAGGACTGGGAGGCATTCGCTT
>CALZAJ010000163.1 GCA_945613785.1 uncultured Verrucomicrobiota bacterium
CCAGGAAGAAGTAGGCCAGGTCCTTCAGCTTGTAGGCATGCGTATCCTGCTGAAGCTTGCGAATGATCGTGCCCAGTGCCTTCGTCTCGGGCAGGATCTTCACCTCGGCCTGAAGAGGTTTCGGACGGTCTTCAAAACGCGGCTTGCGCGGACCGTCAAACTTCCGGAACGGCTTCTTGCCGCCTTCCGGACCACGGCCCTTGGGACGATCGCTCTGCGGACGATCGCCGAAATTGCGAACAGGACTGGTCTTGCCGACCGTAACGCCGGCATCCTTCTTGGCCCAGTCAGGGGTGAAGTCAAACGCCCCGAGAGACTCGAGGTCGACTTTAGGTGCTTCTTCCGTGCTCATAACTTAAAGATTATACCATATATTCCCCCGTCTGTGGACAGGGTCTGCCAGAACTGCCAAAGACACCGTGTTGCGTCCTTTCCGTCGATCTGATAGAATCGGTTGCGATCTATGAATCCGTTCTCACTTCTCGTCAAGCCGGTCGGCGGCACCTGCAACCTCAATTGCGACTACTGTTTCTATAAGGAGCATCGGGGCGGCAAGATGTCTGTCGAGACGATGGACCAGCTCTTCTCCAGCTATGCGGCCCTACCCTTCCCGGCCAAGGCAATCGCGCTCCAAGGCGGTGAGCCTCTCCTCGCCTGGGACACTGGAATCTTCCAACGACTGGCGGCCTTCCCGGTCGACAAGTCGCTGCAGACGAATGCGACGCTGGTGACGGAAGAGATCGCAGAAACGCTCAAACGCGACAACTGGCTGGTCGGAGCGTCCCTTGACGGACCCCTTGAGCTCAACCGTCTGCGCGGCGACAGCTACGAGGCGATCGTCGCCGGCATCCGACGGCTCGAACAGGCGGACGTCGCCTACAACCTGCTGTCCGTCGTCTCCCAGGCGAACGTGCGCCATCCGCGCGAGGTCTACCGGTTCCTGCGTGACAATTTCCAGACGAACTTCCTCCAGTTTATCGAATGTACGGGCCCGCGGGACGAGATCGACGGCGAAAGCTGGGGCGATTTTCTGATCGGCGTGTTCGACGAATGGATCAAGGAGGACGCCCGCAAGGTGTCGATTCGACTCTTCGACTCAATCGTCTCCCAGATGGTCCTGGGACGACCCACCCAGTGTTCCTTCGACCGCACCTGCCGTCAGTACCTCGTCATCGAACATGACGGCTCGGTCTATCCCTGCGACTTCCACGTGCGTGAAGACCTGCGCTTGGGAAACATCCACACCCACACCTTCAGGGAACTCGTCGATTCGCCGCTCTACGCCCGCTTCGCCGCAGCCAAGACAGAAAACCTGCCGAAGGCCTGTCGGGACTGTCCTTACCTGAGCTTCTGCAACGGGGACTGCCCCCGCAATCACGGACTCCTCTGCGCCGGCTGGAAACGATTCTTCGCCCACGCCCTGCCACAGTTCGAGGAACTCGTACAGGACCTCTGACCTTCCGCGGCGCCACGTCACGTCCGCGCAGCCGCCGCGAGGACCGACCTGATCTCCGCAAGCGTGCGAATCGAATTCAGCCGCGCACGCAGCGCCGCGGCCCCCGGGCGTCCGTTGAAATAGCGGAACAGATGGACGTGCATCTTCACCGATGCAAACCCGTCGACCGAAGGAACATGGTCACCCGGAAACCTCGTCGCCAACAGCTCTCGGAAGGCCAGGACGTAGTCAAGATGCCGGGCACAGAGGGAGAGGGCATTGGGGGCGGAAGGCGCCGGGGTGTCGGAGGCGGGCCGGAAGGATGCCTTCAACTCGGCGAAGAGATGGGGATTGGCGAGACAGCCGCGGCCGATCATGATGGACTCGACCCCCGTCTTCGCCATCTCCTGCGCCGTCTTCGCGTCCACGACACTGCCATTCCCCGTCACCGGTACGCGGGCGCGACGGACCACCTCTTCGAGCACGTCGAGATGGACGGGGCCGCCATGGCACTGGCTCGTATAACGGGCATGGACGGTAAGACCCGAGATGCCCGCCTCCTGCGCGGCATCGAGGATCTCGAAGATGTTGGTGTTCTGCGGATGCGGACCGATCCGCGTCTTGAGCGTAATCGGAAGGTCCGTATTCTCCTTCATCACCTTCAGCAGACGGCCGATCTTTGCCGGATCCTCCACCAGCTTCGCCCCCGCGCCGCATTGGGTGATCTTCTTCATCGGACACCCCGCGTTGAGGTTCAACTCGGTAAAGCGGGAGGAGATGCGGGAAATCTCTCGTGTCGCCACCGCAATGTCGTTCTCGTTCGCCCCGAAGATCTGACAGCCGACCGGCCCTTCCCCCGCCATCGTCTCCATCAGATGATTGGTCGGGGAGTGTCCGTGCGCCAGGGCCGCAGCCGAAACCATCTCGGTATAAGTCAGGTCAGCGCCGCCCTCCTGGCACATCAGGCGGAACGGTGCGTCGGTGAAACCGGCCAAAGGTGCGAGGACGAATCTCATTCTTCGGACTTCGCAGGCGCGGGAACGGGACGCGGCGTCAGAAACGGGTCGGAGTACGGCGCCGTCGGATCGACCACGGCGAAAGACACGTAGGCGGGCGCACCCCACCCAGTCCCAGCGTTCTTGCCGAAGACCGCCACATCGACGCGATTGGTCGCCGTCATCACACTGCGGTCAAGGGTCACGCGCGCGACGTCCGGAGCGACGCGCTCCACCTGGGCAGCACCCTTCTCGTCATGGACCGCTGCAAAAGCGTATTCCTGCGCACCCGTGGCACGCACCAGGAAGGTGCGGTTCGTATCGGACGACCGGAGCACGAACGCCCAGGCGAACGGCGTCGCGTAGGTCAGCTCCGGATGCGTGGCCTGATCCTGCACCGGCGAGCCCTGAATCGCACTGATGCCCGCGACCGGCGGAATCGCCTCCGTCCGCAGGGCCGCCGCGGACTTCTTCAGTCGCGCAAGGTCAAGTCCGTTCGGCGGGAAACAAGTCGGATGCGCCTTGGACGTAAGGTAGTCCTCCTCCGTCTTCACGTCCTTCAGCGCCTGACGTAGCAGGACCTGCATGACCGGCGCCAGGTGTCCACGCGCGACGATCTCCTCCTTCACCTTCGGTTGAAGCGAACGACTCGCTTCCAAGGCCGCGCGCAGGTAGTACTGGTCGGACCAGCTGCGTCCCTGCGTGACGATCCAATAGGGAGCGACCGAAGCGTAGACGTCGTTCGAGCACAGCGTCTCGCAGGCCGTGGTCGGATAGTCCATCGCCGCGGGGAAGACCCAGACCTGGTTTTCGCGATAGAGCCGGCTGGCCACCTTCAGACGGCTCGCCGCCGTCGTCATCATCGCCCGCGGAATCGAACGACGCATCGGACCGCTCACCAACGCACGGCTCGCGTTCCCGAACACCGGATACGGCAACAGCACGTTCGGAAAATCGAGATCCATGCCGCGGTCACGGCCGGACTTGTCGAACTTGACGCGCGTCAGGCCGGGATAGTTCGTGACGACCAACAGCGAATGGTCGCCGTCGCGGTTGAAATAAAGGTCGCCGCAGTTTCCGTCCGTGTTCTTTCCCGAAAGCTTCAGCTGCGCCGCGAAGACGCCCGTGTCGAAATCCCAGCCCAGGTTCTGCTCGCCCAACGACTGCATCTCGCCAAAGGAACCTGTCGCCGGCACGACGGCCATCGGACCGGTGAGGATCGGACGGTCCCTCAGACGGTCCGCCCGCTCCAGCGCATCCTGGAAACGGGAGTCCTTGGCGAACGACTGGAAATCAGGATCGTTGGCGATCGCGTCGGCACTGCGGAAGCCGAGATCGATCGCCTTCTCCAAGGTCTCGAGCGCGGACTTGCGGTCCTTGCCGTGCGCAAGCGCACAGGCCAGGTTGTAGCGCCAGGTCGGATCGTCCGGCAGCAGCTGCACGCCCTGACGGCTCACCATCGCCATCTTGCCGTAGTCGCCCTGGCGGACGGCCTGGACGAACTCGGCCCTCAGGCGCTCGTGCGTCGCTTGGCGGGCGGGATAGTCCCAGATGGATAGCACCGCCAGCAGAATGCCAGCGGACAGCGTCATTTGTGAATCCTCATCCAGCTCGGAAGCTTCACCAGCTTCGCCTCCCGACTCTGATTCGTCTCAAGAGACTGAGTCGTGCCGATGGACGGC
>CALZAJ010000164.1 GCA_945613785.1 uncultured Verrucomicrobiota bacterium
GAGGCGTCGCGGATCTTCAGCTCTTCGGCCTGGGCCTGCGTCGTCTGGAACGCATGGGCGATGTCGTTGGTGATGTGGTCGCCGCCGACGCCGATGACGCCTGTGTAGGCGAGATAACCGTCTGAATAGGCCGCGAAGCCCGTGGAACCGCCGCCGATGTCGAGAACCAGCGCGCCGTTGCGCTTTTCAAGGTCGCTCAGCACGGCATCGCCGACGCAGGTCGCCGCAAAGAGGGGCTCGCGGATCTCGAGATGGGCCTCATTGGCCGCGGTGCGCGCATTGTTGATGCGGTTCGCGTCCGCATGGATCTGGATCGCGTCAAGCTTGAGCACGCGGCCGGACATTCCCTTCGGATCGGAGATGCCGCCGATGTCATCCACGCCATAGGCGCGGTCCACGAAGTCCAACAGCTCGCGATCCTTCGGCAGGACCATGGCGCGCGTGTTGTGACCGACCTCGTTCATGTCCTCCGCCGTGACCTTGCCGCGCGCGATCTGCGCCGTGCCCGTAAAGGAGTCGGCCTTGACATGCTGGCCGGAGACGACGAGGAAGGCATTGCCGATGGTGATCGAATTGCCGACGGCGAGTTGTTTCTTCTCGATCTCGCGGAGCACGCTGCGGATCGACTGGGTCGCCTGGTTGATGTCGAGGATCTGACTCTTGCGGACGCCGGTCGAGGGGATTTCCGCATGGCACGTGACCTTCAGCTTGTCGCCGACGGCGGCCTCGCCGATCGCCAGGACCGTGCGGGTCGTGCCGATTTCAAGAGCGGCGTAGATGTTCATTGAATGGGTTCCTTGGTGTTGGCGTAGACCTTTTTGCCGGGAATGACTGCATTCCAGATGATCGGGTGGGGCGTGGGACCGGAGGTCCGTGCGATGCCCGTGGTGAACGCGTCGTGCAGATGACGGAGCTGACGCGTCAGACACTCCTGGGTCGTCGCCGTCGGCTCGTCCATCGACGTCCACGCGATCTTGGCCTTGTCGTAGTTGCCGAGCGTCGATAGGATGAAATCGGTCGGCGTGGTGTCCGCATCCAGGATCGGCATGTCGGTGAAGGGCGCCGTGCGGGCGAGCTCGAGCAGACTCAGTGCGGCCCGCGCACGGCCCGTCAGACGCTTGCCGATCGGCGTCACCGACTTTGGACTCTCGTAGATGATCGGCAACAGGCCCGTTCCCCGCGCACGATCGAAGACGACGCCGTCGGAATCCACGACCCGATAGGATCGGGTCTTCGAATCCTTCTCCCACAGGCGGGCGATCGGCACGCGCTCCTCCACCAGGATCTCGACGCGCTCGGGAAGGTGGCGCTCGATCTTCAGCTCACGGATGTTCGGAACGTCCCCCAGGATCTCCTCGCGCTTCTTGCGGAAGTCGATCAGCGCGAGGTTCGCACCCTTGCGGAGACCGAACTTCTCGAGAATGACGCCTTCCTTGATGTACTGACCGGTCGTGATGCGGACCTGCTTGGCGACGTCGACGATCTCGCACTGCTCGACCCAGATGTCGTGAAGCTTTGAATAGGTGATGCAGATGCCGACGACCAATGCCGTCAGCAGAATGATCCCCAAGGTGACCAGTATCGCTCGCTTCGTCGCCCCCTGGGCGTTGATTCGGTTTGCTTTCATCGTTCGGTGTCGTTCTTTCAGCCGTATTTGGCGCTCTGGAGGATGCGGTCACAGACCTGTGCGAAGGTCAGGCCCGTCTTCATGCCCGCCTTCGGGACGAGCGAATGGGACGTGAAGCCCGGCGAGGTGTTCAGTTCGAGCACGTAGCAACGACCGAGCGGCGAAACGCGGAAGTCGACGCGCGTTACGCCGCGGCAGCCCACCGCGTGGTAGGCCTCGACAGCCAGCTTCTGGAGCTTCTGAGAGAGCTCACCGTCCTCCAGGAAGGGGTACTTCGTCTCTTCGGACGTGTACTTCTCCTCATAGCCGTACCAACCGCCCTTGGCGACAATCTCGATGACCGGCCACGCCTCGCCGTCGACCACGGCAACCGTGAACTCACGGCCCGGGATGAACTCCTCGACCAGCACGGGCTTGTCGGCGCTCTGGCAGGCGAATGCCGCGGCCAGCGCCTTGGGCCAGTCGTCTTCGGACGAGACCTTGGAAATGCCGACGGAGCTGCCGTCACACGGCGGCTTCACGACGACGGGCAACGGAAGGGGAGACCTGGCCGTGTCGGGGTGCGCCAGATCCCACTTGGCGGACGGCACGTTCTTCATCTCGAGCACGAGCTTCGTCTTCAGCTTGTCCATCGCAATCTGCGAGGCTTTGACGCCCGGCCCCGTGTAGGGAATCTTGCGTGCGTCAAGCGCGGCCTGCACGCCGCCGTTCTCGCCCCAACCGCCATGCAACGCGATGTATGCCGCGTCAATGCCTTCCGGCAACTTGTCGAGATTCTCGTCGGTCAGGTCGATCGGAAAAACTTCATAGGTTCCAAGACTCGCCAGGGCTTCGGCGATGTTCTTTCCGGAGTTGAGCGACACCTCGCGCTCGCTCGACTTTCCGCCCATCAAAACAGCAATCTTTTTCATCTCTCATATTATAGCAAAAGACACCCCTGAAGGGCCTGATAAAATCACTTCGCGCGCGTGGTGTGGTATAATGTGGGCACGGATGAGCGAGAAGAAGATACATTTCATGGGGGTCGGCGGCGTCGGAATGGCCGGTCTTGCCGTATTGCTGAAGGCTGAAGGCCATGTGGTCACGGGGTGCGACAAATACGCCTCCGAGCGGACCCGGTGGCTCGAATCGATGGGCATCCCCGTGGCGCTCGGGCACGATCCCTCGCACGTCGAGGAGATGGACGAGGTCATCGTCACGCCTGCCGTCCACAACGACGACCCTGAATTCGTCGCCGCACGGCACCTCCGCTACCGAGGTGAAGTGCTTGCGGAAATCGTCAGCTCGCGCGAATCCATTGCCGTCTGCGGCTCCCACGGCAAGACGACGACCGCCACCTTCATCGCGAAGCTCCTCCGCGCGCTCGGCGAAAACGTCGCCTGGGCCATCGGCGGCGAAACCGGCGCGTTCCCCGTCGCGGGCGTCGGTGACAAGTCCTTTTCGTCGCGTCCCGTTCTGGTCGTCGAGGCGGACGAGTCGGACGGCACCCTCGCGCTCTATCATGCGACGACGCTCGTCGTTACGAACTGCGAGTACGATCACCCCGACCACTTCAAGACCCCTGAGGCCTACTTTGAATGCTATGAGGTCGCCAAGAAGAACGCCCAGGAGGTCATCGAGTCCGAGAAACTCGAACTGTCACTTCTCAGCGCGTTTGATTGCTTGACTGGAATGCCCGTTCACAATCAGAAGAACGCCCGTGCCGCCGTAGAGGTCGCCTTGCGCCGCGGACACACCTTGGAAGCCATTGCGCAAGTCCTTCCCGCGGTCGTTTCCGAACTCCCTGACCGACGCTTCCAGCCAATCTGGCCCCCCACCTCTCTAATCGAACAATCAAACAAGCAAACAATTTCGATCGTAACCGACTACGCCCATCATCCGACGGAAATGAAGTGTGCCGTTGGTATGGCGCGAGCCGTCTGCGCGGGCAAGTTGCGCGTCCTCTTCCAGCCCCACCGTTATTCGCGTACAAAAGCGCTTCTTAATGATTTTCCTGCCGCTTTCAAGGGTGCGGACGAAGTGGTTCTGTGTCCGACCTACGCGGCTTTTGAGACTCCGATCGAGGGCGGGGACATCGCCGATCTCTATCAGGTTTGTCGTGCTGCCTACGGGGCGGACGCTCGGGGTCCGAGATTCTACCTCGCCCGCACGGTCGACGAGGCCTGGGAGCATGCACGCAACTCGATGGTTGGGGGCGATCTCACCCTCTTGCTCGGCGCCGGTGACATCATCAAACTGGTTCCCACCATCCAAAAAGACATGGCCGTGCTGTCCCCCGACGCCCCAGCACCTCTCTTCCCCCGTCGCCGTATTCTCATTGGCATGGGGTCGAACACCTGGAAGTCGGATCTCAATCTCTCGGTCGATTACGTGACGACCGACGGCCCCGCAGGACGTGCTGGTGCGACCTTGGTCGCCGAGCATCCGACGCTCTTACCCTGGATGGCGGGCATCCCAGGCACGGTCGGCGGCTGGATTA
>CALZAJ010000165.1 GCA_945613785.1 uncultured Verrucomicrobiota bacterium
GCGGGTTAGTCGGTTCGCGGCGAGGAACGAGCCGCGCAACCGACTAACCCATTACCGTTTGGAGTCCCTTTCTCCTTGCCTTTCAAAGGCCGTTTGTGATATACTTTCGCGCAATTCCCTATTTAGGGGCAATTTAAAGGAGAATCCTACAATGGCTAAAACGGTCAGCTACAAGGAACTTGGTCTCGTCAATACCAAGAAGATGTTCGCCAAGGCGGTCAAGGGTGGATATGCCATCCCCGCGTTTAACTTCAACACGATGGAGCAGATGCAGGCCATCGTCCAGGCCGCGGTCGAGACCAAGTCTCCCGTGATCATGCAGGTGTCCAAGGGCGCCCGCAAGTATGCGAACCCCACGATTCTCCGCTACATGGCTCAGGGCGCTGTCGCTTACGCGAAGGAGCTCGGCTGCAAGAAGCCCCAGATCGTTCTTCACCTCGACCACGGTGATACGTTCGAGACCTGCAAGAGCTGCATCGACACGGGCTTCTCGTCCGTCATGATCGATGGTTCGCACCTCTCTTTCCAGGACAACATCAAGCTCACGAAGAAGGTCGTCGCCTACGCTCACAAGCACGACGTCACCGTCGAAGCCGAGCTCGGCGTTCTCGCCGGCGTTGAGGATGAGGTCTCCGCGGCCGAGTCCCACTACACGAAGCCTGAGGAAGTCGTTGAGTTCGCGACCAAGACCGGTTGCGACTCCCTCGCGATCTCCATCGGCACGTCCCACGGCGCCTACAAGTTCACGGCGGCCCAGTGCACGCGCGATCCCAAGACGGGCAAGCTCGTTCCGCCGCCGCTCGCGTTCGACGTCCTCAAGGCCATTGAGAAGAAGCTCCCGGGCTTCCCGATCGTCCTTCACGGTTCTTCCAGCGTCCCGCAGGAGCACGTTGACACGATCAACAAGTACGGCGGCAAGCTTCCTGACGCGGTCGGCATTCCGGAGGAGCAGCTTCGCAAGGCCGCCAAGAGCGCCGTTTGCAAGATCAACATCGACTCCGACTCCCGTCTCGCGATGACGGCGGCCATCCGTAAGCACTTCGCTGAGAATCCGGGTCACTTCGATCCCCGCCAGTACCTTACCCCGGCGCGCGATGCGATGAAGGCGATGTACGTCCACAAGATCATGAAGGTTCTCGGCTCGAACGACAAGCTCTGAGTTCCTGACGGTCAGGGCGCGTGATCGATTCACGCGCCCTGATTGTTTGACCGCTCCTGCGGTCGATTGACCAAAACTAACTTTTTGAGGATTGAGAATCATGGCCAAGGAAACCAAGTCCGCGTATGCCCAGGCGGGTGTCAACATTGACGTCAAGATGAATGCCGTCGGCTCCATCAAGCAGATGGTTGCTTCGACGAAGACGGCTGCCGTCATCGGTAATATCGGAGCGTTTGGCGGTCTTCACAAGGTCCCGACGGGCAAGGACATGATTCTCGTCGCGTCTGCTGACGGCGTGGGCACCAAGCTCAAGGTCGCGGCGATGATGAACAAGCACGACACGGTTGGTCAGGACATCGTCAACCACTGTGTGAACGACATTCTCGTCCAGGGCGCCAAGCCGCTCTTCTTCATGGACTATGTCGGCACGGCGAAGGTCGATCCCGTGCAGTTCAAGAGCATCGTCTCCGGCCTCTGCAAGGCCTGCAAGGAGAACAAGATGGCACTGCTCGGCGGCGAGACCGCCGAAATGCCCGGTCTCTATCCTGTCGGCGAGTACGATCTCGTCGGCACCATCGTGGGCTGCGTCAAGAAGTCCGAGCTCATCACCGGCAAGTCGATTCGCGCCGGGGACGTGATCATCGGCTTCCCGTCTGGCGGTCTCCAGACCAACGGCTTCTCGCTCGCCCGTCGCGTCATTTTCGACATGTGCCAGTATTCCTGGCAGGACAAGCTGCCCGGCACCAGCCAGACGTTTGGTGACGCGCTCCTCGCGGTCCACAAGAGCTTCCTCAAGCCGGTCTCCAAGCTGCTGGAGCGCAAGGTGAAGATCACCGGCATGGCGCACATCACCGGCGGTGGTTTTCCAGACAACATTCCGCGCGTCCTTCCCAAGGCGGTCAACGCCGAAATCGACCGCTCCAGCTGGGAAGTCCCGACGATCTTCAAGTTCATCCAGAACCAGGGCAAGGTCGATACGGACGAGATGTATCGCGTGTTCAACATGGGCATTGGCTTCGTGGTGATCATCCCGAAGAACCAGCTCGCGAAGGCGACGAACATCCTCAAGGCCCAGCATCAGCCCTACAGCGTGATCGGCGTGATCCGCAAGGGCACGGGCGTTGTGACTTACAAGAACTAATCTCGGGAGGATCCTCATGGCCGTCGGCAAGCGTTTTGATTTTGACGCGGCGCGCGAAGAAGCGCGTGCCAAGAAGCAGGCAGCCAAGATGAAGGCGCTCATCTCCAACGTCGTTCTCGGCTTGGTGGCGATCGTCGTTCTGGTCGGGGGCAAGGTCGGCTGGGACAAGTGGCAGGAAAAGCGCGCCGAGGACAAGGCCCGCCAGGAGGCCGCCGAACTCGCCGAGCAACAGGCCCAAGCCGAGCGCAAGCGCAAGGAAGAGAAGGCTCGGGCTGAGGCTCAGGCCAAGCGCGAACGCGAGCGCAAGGAGCAGGAGGCCGCGCGCGAACGCGAACGTCGCGAGCGCGAAGAGGCGCGTGAACGTGAGCGCCGCGAACGCGAGGAGGCCCGCCGCCAGGCCGAAGAGGCCCGGAAGCGCGAGCAGGAGGATCGCGCCGCCCAGCAGGAACTGAAGCGGTTCATCGATCGTGAGGTTGGGGCGGTTCGTTTTGAGATTTCCGAACGAGTGGCCGTTGAGGCGGGCAGCGATCGGTTGGTCGAGGTCGACGTCGATGACCAGCGTTGGCAGGATTTCTGTGTGGCTTCGCGGTCGAAGCGGTCGATTGACGTGTTGGATCTTCTCCGCGACAAGTCGATCACCGAGGATTTCTCCGACGAGCGTTATCCGAGCCGTGAGACCTTCGACAAGCTGATGGCGAACCTTGCCAAGGAGCGCTTCATGATGGTCGTGAAGCTGCAGGCCGAGGCGATTCGCTCCTATAAGCGTCTGACCCTGGTGTCCGTGGATAAGAACGAGGGTCTCGTCTCGCCTAAGGGGGCGCGCGTATTGAAGGATAACAGCGGTCGCGTGCTGGGCTGGACCATTCCTTTTGTCTACGGCGACAATGACCAGTTCTTCGTGATGAGCATGGTGAACATCAACAAGCTCAATCGCGAGTGGCGTGAGTTCGTCAACAAGGTCCGCCGTGACGCTTCCAAGCTGTCGAACAAGGATGAGTACGTCGACACCCGTCTGAGCGAGGCGGTCAAGGATTTCGTGGCGTCCGTGCGCATCGAGCTCAAGAATCCGCCGCCGGATCCCGAGCTGGAGAAGAAGGCCCAGGCCGAGAAAAAGGCCGTCAAGCCGAAGATCCAGATGCGCGGTGGTTCGGACATCCGTTCGATGAAGGGCTCTCGCGCCCTGCGGTGACACGCACTGTGACGGATTGTCCCACTGCGGACGGTCCTGAGTGTCCCATTTGTCCCACTTTGAGCCTCAAAGGCGTGCCATTCCCCATTGGCACGCCTTTTGCTATTGTTGGTGCGTCGCCCCAGTAAGGTGACGGATAGGAAGAAGAAAATATGGCAAAAGTGCTCGGAATTGACCTCGGAACCACGAACAGCTGCATGGCTGTGATGGAAGGTGGCGAGGCGACTGTCATCCCCAACAAGGAAGGTGCGCGTACGACGCCTTCGATCGTTGCTTTCACGAAGACGGGTGAAATCCTGGTCGGCCAGGCCGCGAAGCGTCAGGCGGTGACGAATCCGCAGTCCACGATCTACTCGATCAAGCGATTCATCGGCCGCCGGTTCAGCGAGATGACCGATGAGATCAAGATGGTCCCGTACAAGGTGGTCGAGGCGTCGAACGGCGACGCGGCGGTCGAGGTGAACGGCAAGGTCTACACGGCGCAGGAGATTTCCGCGATGGTCCTTCGCAAGCTGAAGGAAGACGCGGAGGCGTTCATTGGCGAGAAGATCACCGAGGCCGTCATCACGGTTCCGGCGTACTTCAACGACCAGCAGCGTCAGGCGACGAAGGACG
>CALZAJ010000166.1 GCA_945613785.1 uncultured Verrucomicrobiota bacterium
GACGGTTATACGTTGACTCTTCTGGAATGCAAGGCAGGAAGAGTGACTCAGGAGCACATTCAAAAGCTTGAGAACATTACCCGGCAGATTGGCGGGGCGATGGGGAAAGGTGTGTTGTGTGCGATCAATTATCAGTATGACGATGATGTGGTTGTCCAGAGGGTGAAAAACGGAAATATCTCCTTGGTGTCTGGAGAGAAACCGTTGCGCATGTTGCCAACGCGCCACGCACTTGTGCGCCCGAGGAAATGTTATCAGAATGAATACGACTTCGGTGAGCTGAAAACGACAAACTAAAATCATCAGGATGGGAAGATGGCCGGAACTCCACGGAAAGAAAGTCGGTCGGTCACGCCGCTCAAGCGCATCACCGCTGCGCTTGACGATGGCGTTCGAGCTTTCATCATCAAGGGCGCGGCGGGTACTGGTAAGACGACGCTGATCCGAGAGCTGTTGCCGTTGCTTGCTGAGCGACGCTTCGCGGTCCAGCTCCTGGCCCCGACAGGACGTGCTGCGAAGATGATTCAGCTGCGCACGGAATGCGCGGCGTCGACGATCCATTCGTGCATCTTCAGGATCAAGGATCCACCGGTCGAGTCCGAGGAAGCGGACGAAGACCTGAAATGGGTCTTCCCTCTTAAAACCGACCGCCCTGCGCACACGGCCTTCATCGTCGACGAATCGTCGATGGTCGGCGAGGCGAAGCATGTGGACGGGATCCTGCAGTTCGGCAGCGGCGCATTGCTGCATGACGTCCTGGATTATTCGGGGGTTGAGCTGCCGGATTCCGACAACATTGTCTTCTTTGTCGGCGATCCGTATCAGCTTCCGCCGGTCGGAGAGCGGCCGACTGAACCGCCCGCGCTCAACAAGGAGATGTTGAGTGGACTGATTGGATACAAGGTGGAAGAGATCGAACTGAATGAAGTGTACCGCCAAAGCGGTGACAGCGGAATTCTCGTCGAGGCAAATCGGCTTCGTGCCTCCATCGCCTATCATCAGTTCTTCAGCTTTGCGTTACAGTCCCATCGTGACGTCGTTCATGTTGCCGAAAATGATTTCGGAAGGCTCTATTCCCCCGCGCAACGCCTCAACGACAAGATCGTCATCGCCTATACGAACGAGCGCGTGTGGGAGTATAACCAGAAGATTCGCGCGCTTCTTGGCAAGAAGTCGGCATTGCCCATGCCGGGCGAGCGCTTGCTGAGTCTTCGAAACACTAAGGTCGCCCTGCGTGCGGACAGGGAAGAGCAGTTCATGAATGGCGACATGCTGGAGGTCGTTGCCATTGACTCGGATCGGCAGGTTAAGATCGAGGGCTTCTATCGTCCGAAGGGCGCGGACACCGCGATGCGATTCGAGTTTGTCTTCTGCAAGATGATCCTGGCTTGGCTTTACGAGGACGGCAGACAGGACGCAGAGACATGGGTGAATGTAACGCCGATTCTGTCTGAGGACTACCGCGAACATAGTGAATATGCTTCCGTGGCGCTTTATGTCGCAGTCGCCAATAGGATCCGTGAAAAGTACGGGTTGAAGAACAACAAGGTCGACAATGAACGGCTGCGGGAATATCTCAAGAACAGCGCCTTCTATCACGCGCCGATGGTGACGTTCGGTTATGCGATTACGGGGCACAAATCTCAGGGTGGGGAATGGCCGGAGGCCTGGGTTGACTATCGCTATCCGGGTGGGCTTATGAACGAGGCCTACTTCCGCTGGCTGTATACGGTGACGACGCGTGCGAAACATTGCCTTTATGCGATCACGCCGCCGACCCTGGATGACATTGCCGAAGCGATGGAGCGCAAGCTCGCGACGCTGCCTACGGAGTGCGCATGCCCTGGCTCTCCGGCCTTGCCACTGGATCAGATTCTGCATCGGCATGGGCTGCGTATGACCTCAGTCTCCAAAAAGCCCTTTGCCGTCCGCGTGCAAATCGCCAATGGGGAAGATATGGTGGCGGAGCTCGGCACCATTGACCTTAATTACAAGCAGACTGGCATGGTCTCTTTCGTGAAGATGACATTCCCTGGTGCAAGTGATGCCTTGGGCGCGGATGTCGCTGCATTGAAGGGGAGGAATGTCAAAAGCGTGTTGCCAGAGGAAACCCCGTCCGCGGCAGACATAGAGGTAAGCGTCGAGCCTGTCCATGAGCGCATACATGCGCGTCTTGTTGCGGCTGCGGAGCATGCGGGAATCAGGGTGCTGTCGATAAAATCACTCACGGTCAACCAATTGCGGCTGTCGGTGGCTTCGGTGCTCGGCGACGGATACGTTGACTTCTATGTAGACGGCAAGGGCCGGGTGACTGAGATGGGCTCCATGACGATCTCGGCTGAAACCCTGCGTGCCCTTCGGAAAGGACTCGTCTGATGACGTCGGAACGCGAACAACTTGAAACGCGTCTGAAAGAGCATGAAAAGGCGAAGCGTGCGGCCAAGGGGACGGATGATGCGCAGTTTGTCGCGGCGTCACAGGAAATTGTCTCTACGATTAGGCAGATTCGTGCTTTGCCCGAAGACAACAAGCTGACGGATTTCCAGATCAGTTCGTACTGTTGGGCGCTCTATGCGATTGCGAGCAAATCGCATGATGCGGAACAGGTGCGGATGTCGTTGGTAAAGTTGGTTCGGTCATTCGCCCTGGCAATGAACGCTCGGTCGTTTTGGGGCGACGCGTCATCAGCTGAATTTGGCCGCACTCTCTTCAATTCGCTCGTCCAGTTGCTCTATAAGTCAGTCAAGTCGATGAACGACACGACGGCCGTTGCGTTTGCGAAGAAGATTGCCGTGGATTATCTGAACATTCTTGATGCCCGATGCGAAGCCTATCTGGATGCAGGCGCTTTTCATAAGGATCTGGTAACCGAGGAGCAGCGGAAGGGCATGGAGCTTCGCAACGGCGGTAAGCGCATCCGGTTGAAATTCTGGCCGTCACTGGCGGAGAAAGCCTATGGCCTTATGAACAGGTGCCTGAAGGCGGATTCTCAAGTGGTTGCGACAGACCGGTTGGTGACGCATTTGCACCGAAATGTCAGTAAGGGCGATTGGCTGGGCCTTTACTGCGTAACGGCCATGATACGCGGCGGCCATGCTGAACGCGCGCGGTCCATGATGAAGGATATCGTCCGTGCCAAGCATAATGAGGCCTGGGCGTGGACCTATCTTGCCGACACTTACCGTGACAAGCCTGAAATGGTCGCCGCCTGCCATTGTAAGGCCTTGACATTGCCTTCCCATGATCCGGAGATATCTCTCGGGATGGCGGTCAAGAGCAGACGCGTCTTGGCGGACGCCCTGCAAAGGCTTGGGCTTGTTCAGGAAGCGCAAAGAGAACTTGCCTTGGCGGAGCGGAAAGCTCCCGTGGATTCCCACGACGGATTCTACGTGACCTGGGCCGGGAAGACGAACCAATTGCTGTTGCCGTCTACCGCGAAGCGCTTCACGGGACGCTTGATCAAGAGGGAAGACAAGTCTTTTGGCTTTGTCAAGGATCGTACTCTAGGTGACGTGTTTATTCCGCCGAAGTTCGTTAAATGCCTCAAGAACGGGGACCAAATTGCGGGCTGGGCGGATCTTCAGGAGGATAAAAATAAGAAACGTAAGAGTTTGTGCATGATTTCTGCTCTTTGACAACTTGAACTTGCCGTAGTCGAAGGGAGGCAGACAGAGCCCAAAGGCAGGGTCTCCCTTCGAAGGCGGGTTATTCGGCATCCGGAGAATAGTGCTCGGGATGTCGAATAACCTGCAATTTCTTGTATTTACCCTTGCTAGAGGAATGCCCCTTGTGATAGAATTCCTCATAATTTGAAGGCAGTCGGAAGCGTGCGTCAACATGCAAGTCCCTTCAGGGGGACCTTGTAAACCCCTTTCCGCCTGCGTGAAAATATCTCACAGTGCCGAAAGGGCACTGAGCCGAAAGGTAATTGAGACGCCTTCGCCCCACCCTACCACATACTGTAGCCGTCGGCTGTGCCGAAAGGGCACTGAGCCGAAAGGTAATTGAGACGAACAAGTACCGCGGCCTCATTTGAGGCCTTATTGAGGGTGCCGAAAGGGCACTGAGCCGAAAGGTAATTG